>OMTC01000050.1 GCA_900313845.1 uncultured Prevotellaceae bacterium | reverse complement strand
TGGAGCCACATCCACGAGGTCAACCTGTGCAGGTGGAACCACTGGATAGTCGGCATCTTTACGACACTTAACGACCTTGCGGATGAAATGACCATCCTCGGTGAGTGGTGCATTTCCCTGACCAATGATCTTTGCCTCTTCTTCCTCTGCGGACATATAAAGAATATGTTCTGGATCAATATCCACAACACTATCGTTTACCTTGCGGTAAGGAGTCTCGATGAAACCGAGATTGTTGATCTTCGCATAAACGCAAAGAGAAGAAATCAGACCAATGTTTGGACCTTCAGGAGACTCAATAGGACAAAGACGTCCATAGTGAGTATAGTGTACGTCACGAACTTCGAAGCCGGCACGCTCACGAGAAAGACCACCAGGACCGAGGGCGGAAAGACGACGTTTGTGAGTCACCTCAGCGAGTGGGTTGGTCTGGTCCATGAACTGAGAGAGTGCGTTAGTACCAAAGAACGAGTTGATAACGCTGGAAATGGTCTTGGCGTTAATCAGTTCTGTTGGTGTGAACACTTCGTTGTCACGTACATTCATACGCTCGCGAATGGTACGGCTCATACGTGCCAAACCAATAGCGAACTGGTTGGAGAGCTGCTCGCCAACGGTACGAACGCGACGATTGCTCAAGTGGTCGATATCATCAACTACAGCCTTTGAATTTGCCAACTCAACGAGGTACTTGATGATTTCGATTATATCTTCTTTTGTCAACACACGGATGCCTGGGTCGGTGTTCAAGCCCAACTTCTTGTTGATGCGGTAACGACCTACCTCACCCAAATCATAACGCTTTTCAGAGAAGAACAGGTTATTGATGACTTCGCGAGCAGAAGCGTCATCAGCAGGGTCTGCATTGCGGAGCTGACGATAGATGTAAACAACAGCTTCTTTCTCAGAATTGCTTGGGTCCTTTGCGAGTGTGTTGAAAATAATTGCATAGTCTGATGCAGTGGTCTCTTCCTTGTGAACGAGGATATATTCCACTCCTGTTTCAAGGATGAGGTCGATATGTTCTTCTTCCAGGACTGTCTCACGTTCAATCACTGTGACGTTTCGTTCGATGGAAACAACTTCACCTGTTTCTTCATCAACGAAATCCTCAGTCCAAGATTTCAAAACGCGTGCAGCCAACTTACGACCGAGAACCTTCTTCAGATTCGTCTTGTTTGCCTTCACCTCTTCTGCAAGATTGAAGATACGAAGGATTTCCTTATCCGACTCGTAACCAATTGCACGAAGGAGTGTGGTTACTGGCAACTTCTTCTTACGGTCGATGTAAGCATACATCACGTTGTTGATGTCGGTCGCAAACTCAATCCACGAACCCTTGAATGGGATGATACGAGCTGAGAACAAAGGAGTACCATTGGCATGTACACTGGAACCGAAGAACACACCTGGTGAACGGTGGAGCTGAGAAACCACAACACGTTCAGCACCGTTGATGACAAACGTACCGTTGTCGGTCATGTAAGGAATTGGGCCGAGGAACACATCCTGAACTGTTGTATCGAAGTCAACATGGTCAGGGTCAGAGCACGAAAGCTTCAGTTTTGCCTTCAATGGTACACTGTAAGTAAGTCCACGTTCGAGACATTCCTCAATGGTGTAGCGAGGAGCGTCGATGTAATAGTCCAAAAACTCAAGGCTGAAGTTGTTTCGGGTGTCCTGAATTGGGAAATTCTCTGCGAACACCTTGTAGAGACCATCATTCTTGCGCTTTTCTGGAGGAGTGTCCAGCTGAAGGAAGTCACGGAACGACTTAAGCTGCACATCAAGGAAGTCCGGATATGGAACCGGATTCTTCACAGTGGAAAAGTCAACTCGATTGTTTACGATTTTAGACATCTCTATGTATTGTTAATTTTTCAAAAAAATTCTTAGAAACACAAGTAGAATCGATTGTTCTTTTTACCTATGATGAAATAATTCTACTCGTAAAAGGGGGTAAAGGAGGTTAAATGTGCGTATTTCCTTTTATATACGCATACGCACGTGCGCACAAGACACAAAAAGGTTAAGAACCCTCAACCTGAGGATTCTTAACCAAATTAGTATTGAAGTGTAGGGATTACTTGATTTCAACCTCAGCACCAGCAGCCTCGAGAGCAGCCTTGAGTGCTTCAGCAGTAGCCTTGTCAACACCTTCCTTGATGTTTGTAGGAGCAGCGTCAACGAGGTCCTTAGCTTCCTTAAGACCAAGACCAGCAGCTTCCTTCACTGCCTTCACAACCTGAAGCTTAGCAGCACCTGCGCTCTTGAGAACAACATCGAAAGATGTCTTTTCCTCAACAGCTGCTTCACCAGTTGCAGGACCAGCAGCAACAGCAACAGCTGCAGCAGCAGGCTCAATACCGTACTCGTCCTTAAGGAGAGCCTTAAGTTCACTTACTTCCTTTACTGTCAAATTTACCAATTCTTCAGCAATAGCTTTAATATCTGCCATTTTATTCAAAAATTTTAATGGTTATTTGTTTTCTTTGTTTTTAATAATAATTGAAACCCTTTGAGGGAGACACGCTAATTAAGCGTTTTTTTCTTCGATTGCATCAAGCAATCCATGAATAGTAGTACCACCATCGATACCCGAGAGGACACCGTTGATTGGACCTTCGAGAGCTGAAACAACCTCTGCAATGAGTTCGTTCTTGCTCTTGATTGCACAAAGTGCGTCGAGCTGATCTGCACCTACATAAACACTTTCCTCTGCATAAGCAGCCTTGAGACCTGGCATATCATTGTGAGTCTTTCCAAACTTCTTGATAAGCTTAGCAGGAACGTTAGCTGTCTGGCAGAACATGATACCTGTATTACCCTTGAGAGCAGTCTGAAGAGCAGCAAAATCACCCTCAACCTTCTCAAGAGCCTTCTCAAAGAGAGTGTTCTTTACAACTTGAAGCTTCACATCATTCTGGAAGCATTCTCTACGGAGAGCACTTGTTGTTGCACTGTCCAAGCCAGTCACGTCAACAAGATAGAAATGTGGATACTCACCAAGAGTCTGTACAAGCTGGTCAATTAATAAGCTTTTATCTTCTTTCTTCATGATTCAGTCTATTTTTATTATTCAACAGATTTAGGGTCAACCTTGACACCCTTGCTCATTGTACTTGAAAGATAAATGCTCTTGATGTATGTACCTTTTGCGGTAGATGGCTTCAACTTGATGATAGTGTTGATGAACTCCTGAGCGTTCTCCTTAATCTTCTGAGCATCGAAAGATACCTTTCCGATTGAAGCGTGAACAATACCAGTCTTATCTACCTTGAAGTCAATCTTACCTTGCTTTACTTCGCGTACAGCCTTAGCTACGTCCATTGTCACAGTACCACTCTTTGGGTTTGGCATCAAACCACGAGGACCGAGGATACGACCGAGAGCACCAATCTTACCCATGCATGAAGGCATAGTGATGATGACATCAACGTCTGTCCAACCGCCCTTAATCTTCTCGATATAATCATCAAGACCTACGTAGTCAGCACCAGCTTCTGTTGCAGCAGCCTCCTGGTCGGAAGTACACAAACAGAGAACACGAACTTGCTTACCAGTACCGTTAGGAAGTGATACCACACCACGAACCATCTGATTTGCCTTGCGTGGGTCAACACCCAGACGCATGTCGATATCAACAGAAGCATCAAATTTTGTGAAAGTAATCTCCTTCACCAATTCTGCAGCCTCACTCAAAGTGTAAGCCTTCCCTGCCTCAATCTTACCAGCAACTGTCTTCTGATTTTTTGTAAGTTTACTCATTTCAAATTGAAGTTTTTAATTATTTACCAGGGAATTCACCTTTAACTTTGATACCCATACTACGAGCTGTACCTGCAACCATCTTCATTGCAGATTCAACTGTGAAGCAATTCAAATCAGGCATCTTATCTTCTGCGATAGTACGAATCTGATCCCATGTAACCTCTGCTACCTTCGAACGGTTTGGCTCAGAAGAACCCTTCTTTGCCTTAGCGATCTCCAACAACTGAACTGCTGCAGGAGGAGTTTTGATTACGAAATCAAAAGACTTATCAGCATAATAAGAGATAACAACAGGAAGAATCTTACCTGCCTTATCCTGAGTTCTGGCGTTGAACTGCTTGCAAAAATCCATGATGTTGATACCCTTAGAACCAAGTGCAGGTCCTACTGGAGGTGATGGATTTGCAGCGCCACCTTTAATCTGTAATTTGATTAATCCAGCAACTTCTTTTGCCATTTTTGTTTCTTAGTTTTTTTATTGATTACACGATAAAAAGAGAATAATGAAGCGTAACATCATCATTATTCTTTTTCAACTTGTCCAAAGTTCAGTTCGAGCGTTGTATCTCGACCAAAAATCTTGACTGCAACTTTGAGCTTTTGTTTCTCCGAATTCACATTCTCGATCTTGCCGTTGAATCCACTGAAAGGACCGTCAATGACTTTCACTGACTCTCCCTCAATGTAGTCCGTCTGCAATACCTCTGGAACAACCTCCTCATCCTGGTCAACACCAAGCATACGATTAATCTCTGCCTGACGAAGTGGTGTAGGTTTATCCGTACCACCCAGGAATCCAAGGACATTTGGAGTATTGCGCAACATGTGGGCAATCTCACCAACGAGCTGTGCCTCTACCAAAACATAGCCAGGAAGCATATTTACCTCCTTGACTACACGCTTTTCGCGAACAACCTGTTCTACGCGCTTAGTAGGAATAAGAACTTGTGGTACGTACTGATCCAAGTGGTGGTTCTTCATGTCAAGTTCAATATACTCCTTGACCTTCTGTTCCTTGCCACTGATAGCCTTCAGTGCATACCAACGCATTTCTTTTACTTCAGCCATGTTTTTCTCCTCCTTAGTTAATTAATTAAAAGAGAGAATAAACAATTTTCATCAACTGCTCGAAGATTGAATCCATCAAAAAGACAATAAGGGCAATGATGATGGAAGCTGTTAAAACCATCACTGCACTGTTTGTCAACTCCTTAACCGTTGGCCAAGTCACCTTGTGAACAAGTTCATCGTAGGATTCTTTACAATATGTAGCAATATTCTTAAACATAATTCAATCCTTACATTTAGCACGGGAAGAGAGGCTCGAACTCCCGACACCTGGTTTTGGAGACCAGTGCTCTGCCAACTGAGCTATTCCCGTAGAAAATGCTAGCTCCCAACCATATCGATTGGCTGAGAGCCAGCCTATTATTGATATTTCTTATTCCTTGCGGAATGTCAGAGATTAGTCGAATACTTCAGTAATCTGACCAGAACCAACGGTACGACCACCTTCACGGATAGCGAAACGAAGACCTACGTTGAGAGCTACTGGGTAGATGAGCTCAACCTTGATTTCTACGTTATCACCTGGCATTACCATTTCGATTCCTTCTGGAAGAGAGATCTCACCTGTACAGTCCATAGTACGGAGATAGAACTGAGGACGATACTTGTTCTTGAATGGAGTGTGACGACCACCTTCTTCCTTCTTCAATACGTAGATAGAAGCCTTGAAGCCCTGGTGAGGAGTGATAGCACCTGGGTGAGTGATCACCATACCACGCTTAACATCCTTCTTGTCAATACCACGGAGGAGGAGACCTACGTTATCACCAGCTTCACCTTCGTCGAGGATCTTACGGAACATCTCAACACCAGTAACAACTGACTTAGCATCTTCACCAAGACCGAGGAGCTGAACTGGGTCACCTACCTTAACAACACCTGTTTCGATACGACCTGTAGCAACTGTACCACGACCTGTGATTGAGAACACGTCCTCAACTGGCATCAAGAATGGCTTATCCTTATCGCGAACTGGCTCCTGAATCCAATTGTCGCAAGCATCCATAAGTTCCATTACCTTGTCTTCCCACTCCTTCACACCATTGAGTGCACCAAGAGCAGAACCGCGGATGAATGGAGTCTCATCTTCGAACTCATACTGAGCGAGGAGGTCACGCATTTCCATTTCAACGAGGTCGAGCATCTCTTCATCGTCAACCATATCGCACTTGTTCATGAACACAACAAGACGAGGAACGTTTACCTGACGAGCGAGGAGGATGTGCTCACGAGTCTGAGGCATAGGACCATCAGTAGCAGCAACTACGATGATAGCACCATCCATCTGAGCAGCACCAGTTACCATGTTCTTTACGTAGTCAGCGTGTCCTGGGCAGTCTACGTGTGCATAGTGACGCTTTGCAGTTTCATACTCAACGTGTGCAGTGTTGATAGTGATACCACGCTCTTTCTCTTCAGGAGCATTATCGATCTGGTCGAAAGACTTGATTTCAGAAAGTCCCTGCTTTGCAAGAACAGTAGTGATTGCAGCTGTAAGAGTAGTCTTACCGTGGTCAACGTGACCGATTGTACCAATGTTTACATGGGGTTTGGTACGCTCGAATTTTTCTTTTGCCATAGCTTAATTTTCTTTTTTCTAATTATGTGAAATATTGTTTTGAATCTTTCTACCGAAGAGCTGTTATCGAGACTTGAACTCGAGACCTCTTCCTTACCAAGGAAGTGCTCTACCACTGAGCTATAACAGCAAGCCAGTGACATCACCTCAATGTGATGTGTGGGCACAGATGGATTCGAACCACCGAAGGCGAAAGCCAGCAGATTTACAGTCTGCCCCATTTGGCCACTCTGGAATATGCCCGATTTATTGTTTTTGTTAAGTCTCTCTCCTACTAAAAGGACTCTGAAAGCGTTGTCTCAGAGCCTCTTGTCGGATTCGAACCAACGACCCCGAGATTACAAATCACGTGCTCTGGCCAACTGAGCTAAAGAGGCTTATATAGCCGTTCGTGCAGGGCGACCCACACGAAACGGCTGCAAAGGTAGGCATTTTTTTTCAAATGCCAAATTTTTAAACGCTATTTTTTTAGATAGCTCTATTTTTTTTCTTTATAGCGTGCCAGCTGCTTCTCCAAAGCAGACATGCACTGATCTATTGCTTCTTCAAACGTGTCGCATGTTTTCTCCACAAACAGCTCCTCACCAGGTAATTGTACTCTCACCGAGCCTTCCTTGTTTAGGTTTGTTGCGGGCTTTACGACTTTTAATGACACCTCAACCTTTCTTATTTCGCTACAAAACTTCTCCAGTTTACTAACCTTCTTCTGGATGAATTCCTGCAACTTCTCTGTTGCATCAAATTTAATTGCCTTAATACTAATGTCCATAGTCGTTATATTTTAAGGGTTAGGAACGCGCGGATGCGCATTCTTATATTCTTTCTTCAGTTCTTCGAACGACAAGTGGGTGTAAATCTCCGTTGTCTTCAGACTTTCATGCCCAAGCAACTTCTGAATCGACTGCAAATCCGCACCATGGTTCAGCATGGCTGTCGCGAATGAATGCCGAAGCACATGGGGACTCCGATGTTCTTGTCCCGTCACTCTCGACAAGCAGTCTTTCACGATCTTCTCCACTTCGTCAACACGGAGGTTCTTGCCTTTGTCGCCAAGAAGGAAAGCATCTTCATGAATCTGGTCCAAAAACTCAGAATCACGCTTTTCTTGATAGGTTCTCACCGCTTGCTGCAGTTCCTCACCCATCGGAATCAGTCGTTGTTTATTGCGCTTACCCGTCACCTTGATCAGTTGTTCACTGAATCGGATGTCTTCATCGCGCAAACCCAACAACTCGGCTCGTCTCATTCCCGTCATGTAGAGCAAAAGAATCACTGTTCTGTCTCTCACTCCTGCGAAATCATCACCAAACTCCGTTTCGTCAAGCAGCCGTTGCATGTCCTGCTCCTTCACGAAGGATGGCAAGGTCTTCTTGCGCTTCGGACCCACGACTTTCACCATGGGATTCACACTCACCTCCCCTATTAATATAAGGTAATGGTAGAAAGTGCGAAGAGCGCTCAGACTAAGATTCACCGTTGCCTCGCTTTTATCCTCCTCGTCCAGCATGAAAATCACCCATTCCCTCACAATTTCAGGTGTGATGCTCTTCCATGCCCAGCCTTCACCAAGACTGTTGAAGAAATCCTTAAATTCTCTCAGTGCCAATCTGTAGTTCGATACAGTTCTCTCTGAGCGATTGCGTTCCGACTTTAGATATTCCAAGAAAGAATCTTCAAGCATTTCTTCGTGTCTTTTGCATTTCTAAGGCAAATATAATGATTTCCCTCGAAATAAGCGCAACGAAGATAGTTATTTTTCTTGGACACAACCAAATTTTGACGCGATTTTTTGTTGAAAAATCTCAAATTGCACTTTTGGCACCGCAAACTATATCTTCTACGGCACCTCAAGCATACAGAAGAACAACTTTCCCTCGAAGGGACAAATCCATTCTTCCGTCAAGAAAAATTAGTCTTCCTGCTGGTGAAGCTTGTTCACGTAGATAGCGTGCTGCATCTTCTTACGCTTCACTACAGATGGCTTCTGGAATTCGCGACGTGTTCTTTGCTCCTTGATAATACCAGTCTTTTCTGACTTTCTCTTGAACTTCTTGAGAGCTCTCTCAATGTTCTCACCTTCTTTTACAGGTACGATAATCATTACGTTTGAGTTTTTTTGTAAATTTAAAAATGAATAAATAGTTAATTTTTCCCTATCTGAATTTCACCAAAGCGCATACCAACATAACCGGCAGAGGTGTCGGATTTATTCAAGGGACTGCAAAATTACTGCTAATTTATTAAATGACAAAACTTTACGCCCGTTTTTTCTCCATTTCAAACTCTTTTCTTTGTTTTGCAAAAGAAAAGAACTCAAAAACAATCCATAAAATAGCAAAAGCAATCCGAATCGTGCTCATCTTTGAGTCGATTCGGACTGCCTTATCTTATGGTAGGTTCTAAAAATTCTGTTTTAGTTCACTATCAATTAAAAAACATTTCAATTCGGTTGCTTTTTGTTTGATTTGAAGTCTTTTTGCCACTTTTCTCGGTTACATAGCTCGCTATGCGCCCTCAAAAACTGACAAAAATCCAAT
>OMTC01000052.1 GCA_900313845.1 uncultured Prevotellaceae bacterium | reverse complement strand
AAGTTTCAGGTGTCAAGTTTTTTAATTCTTCATTTCACTCCCCTCGCCCTTTGGAGAGGGGCTGGGGGTGAGGCTTTCTCACTTTCAAAGCTCATCCTCATAATACCCTGAAGCCTTCACTTTGGTATCTATGAGTGTGATTTTCATATCGGGACCCAGAGCTTTACCATCTTTCGCATCGGCTCTTGCCTTCAGGATAATACCATCAATCTTTTTGATTTCACCCGTCACGACAGCATGGAAATCATGGTTGTTGGCATGGGCAGGAATCCGAGCGTCTTTTACTGTCACACCCTCAATCTTTTTTCCTTTCTTATCAATCGGGATGATGTCGCAAGTCACATCGACAGGTACCTCGGAATTCACCTTTGCCATTATGTCCAAAGAGGTGATGGTCAATTTGTCCAAATCATCATCACTCCATCCATCAATCGTGTCAGTATAAACGAAGAATGAACCGTCCGACAATTGAAGCGGAGCAAAGAAGGTATAGGCACCTTCAACTTTGTCGTATTTGCCCAACTTGAAATTCGTCAGTTTTTGCTTCACTCCCGCATTCACCTCGATGTTGATAAAGTCAGGAACCTGCATACCGTTCTTGCCCTTACTCTTCAGAATGTCGGTGAAATTGGCAAACTCCTTGAATTCAGCATTTTCCCATCCCGTATAGTAAGTAGCAGGTTTCTGAGGAGAATAGCAAAAAGCGTTCTGTTCCTTTTCGGCAGCCACATCAAAAGTGAATGATTTTCCATCCACATTATCTGGCGAAGGAATCAATTCCGCATTGGCAGTCAGAACCACTCCCTGCTGAATAGGATTGGTCAGCGAGAGATAGATTTGCGGATTGACCAAACCTATTTGCGATTCGCTATCACGGAAGAAATCAGGCAAGTCCGACAAATCGACAGGCGAAACGTTGATGTTGTCCACCTCATAGTTCACGGTGCCCGAGAACGTTTTAATCACCACGTCATCCTTCATGTTTGCCATCAGGGTGTATCCCACACCTTCCGTTTCATACAATTTGGTAGGATTAATCACCTCGACCAAATTGTGAGGATAAATGGTCACGATACCCGTGGCATAGCAGTCAAAATTATAAGAGAACATTTGGTCTTTCAGCGTAGCATCAGAAACACTCACATCGATTCCCTCGACAATGAATCTGAAGTTCCTTGGCTTACCCTCTTCAAGTATCACGGTTTCGTTGAACGACAACAAACCAGTCTTGGGATTATACTCTCCCTCATGCTCAGTCAGTTTCAATCCCTTAGGCAGATGGAGCACCAAATTCTCGAAATCGTAGGTGTTCACAAATTGATCCAATCCGCTCACTGTCACCGACACATTCACTTCGAACGGTTCCGTTTCAATGGCATCGATATGCTCAATGGCAGCATCCACATTCGAAGCATGGAAATCCATATTCACCGTATCGCTCGTCACCTTACTGGCAATCAGTTTACGGTCGGTCTTGTAATGCTCCTTCGTCACCACATTCCAGTTAGGCAAATCCGCCTCCTTGAATTCCTCAGTCACAGGCATGAAAGCTGTTGCCGTCACATCCTTCAGTCTTGCGATACGGAAAGGATTGATATTCACGTTCGAGGACGAAAAACGTCCTTCCTTCACCACCGCATACTCCCCATTCACTCGTCGAATCTTTGCATCGGGTTCGCTATCATCTATGTCGAGCACCCTCTCCAAGGTAATGGGACTCATGTTGATGGGAATGACCAAGTCTTTGGCTTGCACCCTCACGTTCGTGTCAATATCCGACAAATCATAGTCGTTATTGAAACAGGAACACAAACTCAAAACAGTCACCACGACAAATGCCGTAGATAACTTTCTCGTTTTATGCGTCATAAAAGCAGTCTCTAATTGTTAAACACAAACAAACATCTTTATTTATCGTGCAAAGATGAGCATAATTTTTGAATATTTCTTCATTTTCATCAAAAAAACAAGCATTGCAACTGAAAAGATGACAATAATTGCGAAAAAGCAGGTATCAAAACAGAAAGCGGGATGCCACAAGAATGCTTGTCGTGGGAAATTTCATGCTCATTTATTTGTTAAAATAAAAATAAATATCTTAATTTGCAATCGATTTCATAACACCAGAATTCATATCACCGGATTTCAAAAAGTCAAAAGCTGATAAGCTCCCGAATGCTCCCAGCTCCAAAACAATAATTCTTTCATTGCAATTATCTTTCGTACCATGAAAAAATATACCTTCACTTGGGATCGACTGACCACATGGATTACAGTCATTCTTTCACTTGTCTGCCTGTTTCTCTTCTATGAGGGGTATCGCTTGTTTGCCTACGAGGAAGGAAGCAAAGGAATTGGTGTTTTCGTGATTTTCATGTCAGCTGCCATTCTTCTGGTGCCGATATTCTTCTGTCCTTTCTATGCCACAAAGAAGGAACAAACCATCACGATTCATTTTCTGGCGCATCGGAAGATTCTCAACCTGCAACAATTCGAGGTGGAACCACAACATCATTTCTCGATGAGCGGTTGGTTACGGCTGTGCGCTTCGGGTGGCTACTTCGGCTACTGGGGCATTTGGCGCAGCAAAAACAATGAAAACATCGTCTCCTACCTCACGAACCGGAAAAGGGATGTCTATCTCCTTCGTCCGTCGTCGGGCAACCCTATCGTCATCAATTTACCACGAGAATGGGTGGAATAAAAGCCTGAAACTTGAAACCTGAAACTTGAAACTTGGCGATAGCCAAACCTGAAACTTGAAACAAAATTTTAATGATATGATTGACCAAATACTTCAATATAACCAGAGATTCGTAGAAGAACGTTATTACGAGAAATATATCACGGACAAGTATCCTGACAAGAAGCTTGCGGTTCTCTCTTGCATGGATACCCGTCTCACGGAACTTCTTCCCGCAGCACTTGGACTGAAAAATGGTGATGCCAAAATAATTAAGAATGCTGGTGGACTGGTCATTTCGCCTTTCGATTCCGCCATGCGTTCCCTGCTTGTGGCGGTCTATGAACTGGGAGTCAATGAAATAATGGTGATTGCTCACACCACTTGTGGAGCTTGCCACATGTCGTTCCGTGAATTCGAAGGACACATGCGGGAAAGAGGTATCACTGACGAGACGTTCGACACCATCAAGCGGTGTGGCATCGACCTCGACCACTGGCTTGAAGGGTTCCACGATGCTGAGGAGAGTGTCAAAAAAACGGTCGATACGGTACGCAACCATCCTCTGATGCCTCGCGATGTCATCACCCGTGGCTTCATCATCGACTCTGTGACAGGAAAATTGGAGGAGATTGGGAAGTGAAAAGCCTCACCCCCGTCCCCTCTCCAAAGGGCGAGGGGAGTAGAATCAATCAGGAATTTAAAGGATTTATAAGGATTCAAAAAATGAAAAATGAAAAGTGAAGAGTGAAAAGTGAAAAATGCCATCTGGATGAAATCGCTTCACACTTCACGCTCCTCGTTTCATTCCACTCCCCTCTCCCTTTGGAGAGGGGTTGGGGGTGAGGCTTTTTAACTTTGTTTACTTAAAACAGTTCCAATGGGATGGCATTGCCCATTGTTTCGTAACCCAATGCATTGAAGTGCAACCAGTCGTTTTCGAAAAGGAAACGTTCCTGCATCACTTCTGGGTCATCAGGGTTGCGAACTGCTGCATCGAAGTCTATCACTCCATCAAGCATCGTCGTGGTCCGAATCCACTGATTCAGATAATTGCGTCCCTCTAACCGTGTAGGATTCTCATAAAAACTCTTCTTGAAAGGGGTGATGGTAGCTCCAAACACTCGGATGCCTTGCTGATGGGCTTGGTTGATGATTTTCTCATACACTTCAATGATGGCTTTTGCCGTTTCCACTCCATTGCGTGAGCCACCCAAATCGTTCACGGCCTCGAAAAGAATGATGTATTTCACTCCTTCCTGTCCGAACAAATCGCGCTGATAACGACTGGAGCCTGTTGGACCCAATCCGCCTCGCAACACACAGTTACCACCTATTCCCATGTTGAGCACACCAATGTTTCGTGTTGCCTTATTGGCGAGCAATCTACGTGACAGCACATCTGCCCATCGATTCTGCTGGTTGGTGGTGGAGCCTCGTCCGTCAGTGATTGAATTGCCAAGAATGGCAACTGCTCCAGCCTTTTTAGGAGCCATCACTTCGAGTGCCAAGATAGAATACCAATGGTCGGTCTTGATGGCATTCGTGAAATCCGTCGTGTTTCCCTCCTTCAGATAGGAAGTGGTACGCGAACCTGGATGCCCACTGACACTCGTGGAGGATGCCTCCCCATAATGAATGGTGATTGCCACATTCTCTCGAGGTCCTATCTTCAAGCGAACGGGATCACTCACTGCTGTGGCTCCTGCTGCCATTGTTACCGATGGTTTTCCATTGAATGTCAAACTGACTGTGGTTGATTCATCTATCTCACTACTGCTGCCCGAGGTTTTTGCAATAGCCAGTTCCACAGCACGTATTTCCGTTGCCTCCTTACTGAATTCGTTGGTGAGTTTCAGTCGCACTTGCTTGCCACCTATCGACACTTGCACTATCTCTCGCAACGAATTGTTTGCAAGACCAGGTGCTGGCGGATTGTTGTGAGGTTCAACTAATTGCGGAGCCGTACCCCAAGTTCCCACCCAGTGCTTCTGAGCATAGGAAACGGTAACAAACATGACCAAGATGGCAAAAGCGAATCCTCGCAATACGACGTTTTTCTGAACTGTTTTTTTCATAACAAATATAAATTGAAGGAGACTTTAAAAATGTGTTCTTAATATTGGTAAAATTCATGCAAAATTATTGATTGTGTACGAAGATTCCTAATTTTTAACAAAAAAATTACCAAATAAACACATTTTCACAAAGATTATCACTAATTTTGCCTTTTAAATCAGAAAAATCTAAACTATTTATTCAATGAAAACAAAAAAAAGTTTGTTCAGCAAGCGCCTGATTGCTATCATGTTAACTGCATTCATGGCAACTACAGCTGCCTTTGCAGCACAGAGAACCCTCGAAGAGATGAAGTCGATTGCTTACGCTGCCTTCAATCTCGACAACACCCAGACTGACCCATTCCAAGTTCCACTGCTTGACGTGAAGTGCAAATCATCCGACTTGTTAGATGCCTCTCTCTTCAAGAACGACGAGGAAGCATTCTACATCTTCGCCTTCACGAATGGTGCTCCTGGCTATGTGATTGTTTCTGCCGACACACGTCTGCCCGAAGTAATTGCCTATTCAGCTTCTTCCCGTTTCGATGGCAACAAAATGCCTGAACCCATGAAAGCATTTTTGCAGACCTATGTGGAGAAGATGAACAATACACCTAAAAACTTTGTTGCCAAAAGAAGAGCCCCAGGCAGATTCTTTGCCAACGCTGCCACATCACCTTCCGTGGAACCACTTTTAGGTAATATTGCCTTCAATCAACGTGAACCTTATAATAATGCTTGTCCAGTCTATAGTGGAGACAGATGCGTGACAGGATGCGTTGCCACTGCTATGGCACAGATTATGAAATACCATCAGTATCCAACAAAAATGACAGGCAATTACATCAGCTATACCACAGGCTCTTATAGTATCCCTGTGACATGGGACCCATCTTCCACCACCTTCGACTGGAAAAAGATCAAGGATACCTATTCAAGTTATGTAGCTCCATACACTGCCAACGAAACAGTGACAAACACTGCTTATATGTCTGTCGGAAGTGTCTCCTTTGATGAGGAATATGGCGATATAATACTCCAAAATTTCTTCAACATCTCTGGTGAAACACTTTCATGTACTGTCCAATGCATTCTCACGGACAATAATGGAGAATTCATGCGTCCTGTACCTTCAGAAAAGACTTTTTCAGAACTTGGAAACGGATGGGGATGGAATAGTTATTATATATGGAATCTTGCACTTCCTGCCAGCATCGACGACGGTAACTATCGCCTCTACATTGGCGTCAAAAAGGATGGCACCTCCGAGTGGTCCTATGTCAAGCAGAAAAAAGACGGCAGCTTACAGGAGTTCTATCTCTCCGTCACTAAGACAGGCAGCTTCTTCACCATCGAAGGCTCTGACTATATTTACTCTTGCGGCTATAATGATGAAGAAGCAGCCGAGGTGGCTAAGCTTCATGCAGCCTGTGGTGCTTCCGTCAATATGAACTATGGAATAGATGCCAGCAGTGCTTATGACAATAGTATTGCTCCAGCTCTCGTCAACTACTTCTCATACGACAAGAACAATGAGATGATAACTCCTGAATTCTTCAGTGAAGCGAATTGGCATCAACATATCCAGAATGAATTGCAAAACGGACGTCCTGTCATTGTGGGTGGACAGTCTGTAGAAAGATATGGCCATGAGTTTTTGATTGACGGTTACCGCTACGATGGTTCCCAACCATTCTATTCTGTAAACTGGGGATGGGGTGGCTCCAATAATGGTTATTTCCTCATCGACAACTTACAGCCATCATCGGGAGGAACAGGAGGCGCTGCTGTGAACTATTCTTATGACTACAACATTATTTGCGGCGTCCAGCCTGATAACTATATTGACGAAGGAGTTGCCATTGGTTGCGGTTTATACACTGTTGACAAAACTGACTATTCAGCAGGAGACTGGCTGACATTATCAAGTTCTGATTCTGAAAAGCTGAAGAACTGTTCTCCTAATCAATTCAATGGAGACATCATTGTATATGCAAGCAACGGCACAAGTGATTATCTTTTAGGTTCTTTCTCCGTCTATTTACGACCTTATCATTATTATCTCGGTATGACGTATAACTTCACCATCCCTTCCACCATTCCAACGGGCACATACCGCATCATCATGAAGTCGAAAGAGAAAGATTCCAACGTGGAGAAAGAAGTCTATACAGCCGAAGCACCTGAGGTTCAAATCAATGGCTCATTCCTTCCTGGCGACGTGGATATGAGTGGAGAAGTCAACATTACCGACGTTGTGGCGCTTGTTAATTATATCCTCAGCAACGACAGCTCTTCCAGTGTCCTCAGCAATGGCGACATGGACGGCAACGGCACCATCGACATCACCGACGTCGTGGCATTGGTCAACCTCATCTTGAGTAACTAAGCATAAAAAAACATAGTATTTCTGAAGAAATTATTCTAATTATTCTAATTTCTTTCCGAAAAAGTTAAACCACAGATTCAACGTCCATCCGATGAATCTGTGGTTTTTTATAAAATCCTTAAGGTAGGTTCGAAAAATTATGTCGGATTGATTTTTGAATTGATTTGATTGGATTTTTGTCAGTTTTTGAGGGCGCATAGCAAGCTATGTAACCGAGAAAAGTGGCAAAAAGACTTCAAATCAAACAAAAAGCAACCGAAATAAAATATTACAAATTGGTAGTGAACTAAAAACAGAATTTTTAGAACCTACCTAAATCATTGTCGTTCTTATTTCACCGAGTACTTTTTACCCCTCCAAATATACACGCCCTTGCCGGTAGGCTTATCAGCGAGTTTCAAACCCTGCAACGTGTACCAAGCATCATCAGTCTTCGGATTCACAGCATCCACAGCAATATCCTCAATACCCGTCACATCTATCGCCCCCTTGATGTCCGTCACACGTGTCTCAGCTGCATACAGCGCTTCCACATCCTCGGCAGTCAATGCACGTTGATGAACAAACAACTCATCGACAGACATATCTGCCGTGCCATAGCCATTACCCTTGCCGATGCTGAGATACTGCGAAGCCGTCAGGAAGTCGAGCACCTTCTGGTAGTCGAAGTTGGCTGCACGAGTACCTTCCGTAGATGCAAACGAAACCACTCGCTTGGTCTTATTGATATAGATTTTCACACCCTCAGCCTTGTCAATCGTAATCGTCACGAATTTCCATTCGCCCACCTCGAGCGTGTTGCGCTCCGTCGTTGGATAATTGATGGCGAAGGTATCCACACCATTGGTGAAACCCAGATAAGTGTTACCCGTGAACGACAGGTTGTTCTGCGTAGTGGTGTATGCAGGATTGCTATTGACGAATGAGAAGATCGTTCCCCATCGGTCAGCATCGTTGCGCTTCACCCAGAAACTGATGCTCATGCCCTCCAAGTCCGTCAGTCCGTAAAGCGGATTGTTCATGCGTGCCAATCCACCCGACTTGGCAGCCTCCGTTCCGCCCGTCACCTTCAGCACCTGTCCAAAGCGAGCAATGTCCTTGTTCAGCACAGGCGACACACCACTCGATTGACGAGCCAACATTGCCCTATCTTCAGCATTTAGGTAATTGCAAACCGGCGTTTCGTCAAACTCATAGTAAGCCAGCAAACCCGTTGCATAGTCGCCTTCCACCTGCGTTGCAGCCTGAGCACGAATATTGTACGTCTCATCGTAGTAGTAATTGCATGAAGCAATGTGGTGCGTCAGTGTCAAGGTGGTGACAGTATCAGCAGGATTGTATTTGCCCTCGTTGCTGATGACCGTTGGTTCCGACGAAACCCACGAATCCGTCGTGCGAATCCGTCGTGCCATAATAATTCGTATAGTTGAAGTCGAGGTGCGTATTTGCCGCTCCACTCTTCACGTGTGCCGTCGCATTCTTCACGGTATAAGTGATAGCCGACTGAGGCTCCATCTTCCATCCCCAAGCCGTAACACCCGTAGTAGCAAGACCCGTAAACGCGATGGCACGATAGTTCCTGCCATCCACCGTCTGCTGACAAATCACACCGAAGTAAGTCACGCCACCAATCTTCACGTTGGCATAGCCCGTACCCTCAATCAACGACCAGGCACCGGTCCTGTCACCCGTGATGGTTCCGTTCTCGTTCAGCGTCACGTTCACCACATCGGCACACTCAAACTGCTCATTGTTCAACTTATATTTGTGCAGCACAAACTGATAATCGCCAGGGATTTCATCCTTGCTGTACTTGCATCCAGTAGCAATGCTATCGTCCGTGAGCGTTTCCCCATCGAATTCGAAAGGCGCCACGCAAAGCCAACCATGCTGATTCAGGAACATCTGATGCACACGGTTCTGGAATCCCTCGTTGCCCGTGTTGAAACGAGTGTGATAAATCAAGAAACTGCGTCCCTTGCTATCCACGAACGCCGAATTGTGCCCTTGTGCCACTTCTGCCACCGTCTGAAATGCCAGTCCGTTGAATGCCGACATCAGCAGGTTTCCCCTCATCGATGCATCGTTCGTACCGTAGTTCATCTCGTAGCGGTTGTAGATGGCAGTCTGTCCCTTCGCATCCACGTAAGGACCTTCTATCTTCTCCGAACGGAAACTGCGCATCACGTAACCCTCCTTTGCCGAGAGTCCGCCATTCGTCATGAAGAGATAGTAGTGCTTGCCAATGTGCTGGATGTAACTACCCTCGCCCGACGAGTAATACCCTCCAGCAATGCGGATGCCGTAGTAAGGGTCGCTCGTGGCACGGTCGTTGCCATCAGCCTTGTAGGAATAAGTGGTTGTGTAGTCACGGAGACCATTCTTGTTGTTCAACTTAATCAACCAGATGCCACCGCTCCAAGAACCATACGACATCCAGAGCTGCCCTTCCTCATCGTAGAGCACACACGGGTCGATATTGTTAGGCCAGTAGTCGCCCCATCTCCTGTCACGGTTGTAGCGTGCAGGCAGAGAGGACTGTGTACCTATCACGAGCTCCAAGTCCGTCTTCTTCCAGTTGATGCTTGCATCCGTACCGTTGTAGAAGCCCGAATAAGTCACAGGACCCTGATACACGTAAGGGCCTTCGATGTTGTCGGCAGTTAGCAGCACAATCACACTGCTCCAGTAATCACCGTTCAGACTCAGGTACTGGCACCATTTCTTCATGTCCTTGTTCCAAATCACGTCGGGAGCCCACATCATGCCTGCCACCGTCGTGCCGTGAGCCGTCATCCATGCCTTCGCATCGAAATTGCCAAACGTCACTTCTGTTTCCACACCGTTCTTCAGCACCGTCACCTTCTTCGTTTGGTTCGTCACGAAAGCATCCTCAAAACTTGCCGTCACCACCTTGCCACTACTGTTCACCACACCAAACAGTCCGCTATTGTTCACGCCCGACCAGTTCATCAAGTCCGTCGTTCTCGCAATAGCATTGTGCGAACCAAAGATATAGTAGCTGCCCGTACCCGTATCCACGATGGACGGGTCGTGCACACTCACTCGACTATGGCTTTTGTTTCTACTCAGTTGAGCCATTTCCGCAGCTGTCACTGCGGTCTGTGCCTGCATGGGAAGTGACAACATGGAAGCACAAAAACATGAAATCAGCAAAGAAAAAGGTTTCATACAAATAGGAAATGAAATAAAACGATACTCTCACTTGCGCCAGCCAGAGGGAATCGTTGTGTTGAACAATATACTTAGTGCAAAGTTATACGATTTAGGATGAAAAAACAAAAAAATGAATAGAAAATTATTAAATGAAGAACCTTTCACTTACTTGGTCGCCTCCGGCTCGAAATGAAGTTTAAAATTAAAACGTAAATTTTTTTTAAAATTCTAAATGATAATTCTAAATACAATTTCAAGCGAAGCGCCCCAAATCCTTTTTTATCCTTGATTCTACTCCCCTCGCCCTTCGGAGAGGGGTCGGGGGTGAGGCTTTTTGGTCGCCTCTA
>OMTC01000084.1 GCA_900313845.1 uncultured Prevotellaceae bacterium | reverse complement strand
AAGAAGGAAAAAGGAGGAAAAAGCGCTAAAGCGCTGAAAAAAAGGAAGAAAAACTGATTAGACGAGTTGACCATTGGTTCTAACCAAGAATTCATTGTCAATTACATTCTGAATTTTTCATTGTATCACAGGGACAGGGAAATTAAAAAACGTATCAATTTCTCCATCCCCGTGATTCATGCGAATGCGAAATTATGTACATCCCATAAACTGACTAAATTTTTAAAAAGCATAATGGAAAGTATTGATTTCTTGCATGTTTTATTTGGATTATTTGGTAGAATTGAGTAATTTTGCAGCGAGATTTGAGTAAAGTTGTAATGAGAATTGAGTAAAATCTACAATCGTTTTGAGTATGACTTATATACGAAAGCAATATCACACGCTCCGGGAGCGCATCCTTGAACCAAGGCGCTTTATGCAGATATTGGCAGGACCGAGACAGGTAGGAAAAACCACGCTTGTCGGCCAGGTTCTGGATGACATCTCCATTCCGTATACCTTAGAAGTGGCTGACGCTGTTGATCCTAAGGATAGTGACTGGATTCACCGTGTTTGGGAGTCAGCCCGTGCTACAATGCAAATACGTAAAGAGCAGGAACGTCTGTTGGTGATTGACGAGGTGCAGAAGATTGACAATTGGAGTGAAGTGGTGAAGCGTGAATGGGATGAAGACAGCCGTTGTCGATTGAACATGAAAGTTATACTGCTTGGTAGTAGCCGTCTTCTGCTTAAGCGTGGCATGACAGAATCGCTGGCTGGACGTTTTGAATTGATTCGACTTGGACACTGGAGCCTACAGGAGATGAGGGATGCCTTCGGCGTAACACTTGACCAGTACATTTACTTTGGCGGTTATCCTGGACCTGCTGGCATGATTGACAACGAAAAGCGATGGCGTAAGTATATCAAGGACTCTTTGGTTGCTCCTGCCATTGATAAGGATGTTATTATGACCTCAAACATCTACAAGCCAGCGTTGATGAAGCAGCTTTTTGAGTTGGGATGTGGCTACTCTGCTGAAATACTGTCGCTGACCAAGCTAATGGGGCAGTTACAGGATGCCGGGAATGTGACCACGCTTGCGGCCTATCTGGATATCCTTGACGAGTGTGCCCTGTTGACAGGCCTGCAGAAATATGCTCGTGACGATGCACGTAAGCGTGGTTCTATACCCAAATACCAGGTATATAACAATGCGCTGCTGACCGCCTATAAAGGCCATTCGTTCCTTGCCGACCGGACGGACACAAAGCTTTGGGGACGATGGGTAGAGAGTGCTATAGGAGCACACATCCTGAGTATGGCAGAGGAACTGGACTACAAGGTGTATTATTGGCGTGAGCCGTCAAGAAGCAAAGACGAGAGTGATAAAGAGGTTGACTTCATTATAGATAACGATGGTGAGTTGACAGCTATAGAGGTGAAAAGCGGACGTCGTGGAATGAATTCCGGATTGCCAGCTTTCGTAGAAGCATTCCATCCCAAACGGGCATATATCGTGGGTACAGGAGGCGTTTCTTTGGAAGATTTCCTAAGTTGCGATATAGAAAGCTTGCTTAGCGTGGGACAAATGTAGCGAATGACAGCGAGACACCCAATGTGTGGCGAAAAGCAAGGTGTTTTTCATTATCCTACAGTCAACATGTATTGTTTTTTTCAATCCATTCGTTGGGTGTACAATTCTCGAATTTCTTGAAAGTTGCAAAGAAAGTGCTGCGCTTGAATCCGCACATTTCACTGATGGCGGTGATGGTGAAGTCCTTGTTGTCGTCTGCATGGACACGTCGCTTGAACTCCTTGAGACGGTATAGGTTGATGAAATCGTAGAAACTGGTGTGGAGATAGTCGTTGAACAACTGCGACAAAGTGGCAACATTGGTGCCCATGCGAGCGGCAACGTCACTGATGCGGAGGTTGCTCCGTAGGTAGGGTTGCTCTTCTTCCATGTATTTCTTTACTCGGCGTTCCAGCTCCTTGAAGCTCTGCGAACGATATTTCAGCTGCTCCATCTTCTCCATTTTCTTTTGCTCTTCGTGTTTCATGCGTTCTTCCTCGCTTGCCTTGATGTGGTCCGACACAGCATGGTGGGATGCCAGTTGAAGTTCGAGCTGGTGCTTTTGTCGAATGAGTTCCATGAGTTGAACCTGTCTGCCATGCAAACGTACTGAGATGAGGATGACTGCCATCAAGCCGAGTAGAAGTAGCAATTCCATGTACAGCATGAGTGATGGCAGAACTCGTATCTTCACTTCCGTTTCCGTTTCGGGATGCCCTGCTATGCGGATGCGCAGGTAGTGCACTCCCAGCTTGAGGTGGGTGAGGGTGATGGGGTGCTTGTCGAATGCGGTGAAGCTCTCCCCGCCGTCGATGCTCCACTCATAGTATCGACTTGAGGCTGAAGGATGGTAGTCGAGGGTGGAAGGAGAAACTACCAATTCCTTCGATGCAAAGTTCCAGTCCATCTCGATGCTGTTTCCGTCGCTCTCGAAAGTATGGATAGTATTGCTTTTGCCATCAATCGAGTAGTGGATGACAAACCCATTGGTGAGCAATGGTGCTATGAGTCGCTGCCGATTCTTCTTCGTGAGGCACACCAGTCCGTTGGTGGATGGCATCCACAGACATCCGTCGTGGTCGAGGAAGCAGTCGTCGCGGTTGAACTGCAAGGAGGGCAGTCCGTCGTACAGTCCATACTGAATGAACGATTGGAATTGGTCGTCGAACAGGAAGAGTCCTCTATCAGTTCCGAGCAGATAGCGCTTTTCGCCCTCTACGTTGAGCGTTTGCACAAAATTCACATATCCCAACCCCAGGCGGTTGAACACATCGTGCCGCTCGAAGGTGCTCAGGTTCGTGGCTGTGGTGAATAATGCCTGTTCGGATGCGGCAACCATCTGTCCGCCTGGCATCATGTTGAAGCAGAGGTTGGGCTCTTTGTTGAAGAATCCTTGGGGAAATCCCTCGCTCTGTATGCGGTTCGTTTCGGGATTGTAGAGGCATACGCCGTTGAGGGTGCTAATCCACAGCTTGCCCGAGGAGTCGAAGGCGATGTCGTAGATGTAGGATGTGAAAAAGTCCGATTGGGTTTCGTTGTGCTCTTCTATCAAGTGTAGGTTCCTGTCGAGGACAATGAGTCCCGCATTGCTTGCTGCATAGAGCTTCTTTCCGTCGGGCGACAGGACCAGTCGGCTGTAGCTTGCCTGCTGCAGGCGTTCGCGCATCTCGATGGTATTCAATTTCAGTGTGATAGGGTCGATGGCATAGAGTCCATGCTCGTAGTTCGCAAGGATGTACCTCCCTCCGAAGTAGGTCACGTCGAGGATGATGGCTCCCCCAATCTCCTTCGGGGTGTAGTGGCGGACGATGTCGCGCTGCTCGTCGATGAAGTACGCACCATCGCGTGTTCCCAGCAGGATTTGCTGGTCGCGCTTGCAGAAACTGCGCACGAAGAGCCCCTCTGTTGTGAAGTCCTTGTACTTGTAGGTGTTGAACAGCTGTTTGCCTCTCTGCGTGTAACTGAATCCACTTCTGTAATAGCCAAACCAGTCGATGTTCAGTTTAGAGTCGTGATAGACGGAATACACGGTGTTGGATTCAGTCTTGAGTTGGAACACAGAATGGTCCGTCAGCAGAAAGGCTCCGCTGCCGTCGGTACAGACATAAAGACTATCGTTGAAGTTCCTAATTTGCTTGATGACGGGAGCCTCAATCTGGGTGGAACGGATGGTGGAATGGCTCTGAGTGTTGAACACCAGCAGACCGTTGTTGGCAGAAGCGATGTAGAGCTGGTCGCCCTTGATGGCAAGGTCGTTGACGGAACCCGTCAGCAGCGTTCGTGGCAACTTGAAGGTGTTGCTCTTGCCCGTTCTTGAGTCGTAGTGGAGCAGTGTTCCGTAGTTGTTGATTGCCCACAGATGGTGCTTCCCATCCGTTGCCATAGCGACGATGGCGTTTTCGAGTTCTATCACACTGCCCTTGTTGACAAGCACCGAACCGAGTTTCTGGTGGAGGTCGGCATCATAAAACCACACTCCCTGCCGACACCCCACGGCGACTATGCTGCTGTTGCCGTCCTTGAGTTTCTGGATGGACGTAACGCCCGTAATCTGCTCATCCACCTTGCTGCATTCGTCCTTGTGGTTGGTCACGTACAGTCCTTGTCTGTTTCCTGTTGCCATCAGTCCGTTGTCCAGCTCACAGATGTAGTAGCCTGTTTGCCCGAAACCGTAGGTGTCTGTTTCCATAGTATGCTCCTTGAAACTGATTCCGTCGAAGCTAATGACGGAGTTGCCTCCCATCCACATCAATCCTCTGCTGTCTTTCAGAATGTGGAAGACGGTGTTGTTCCATAGGTCGTGGGATACGGTCTGACCTATAGTTTCCATGCAAAGCACACGGAAAAGTAGCAGCATCATGCATCGTATGCGGTTGGTTAGTTTCATGGTGGGCGTATTAGTCGTGGGCAAAGGTAAATATAATCTGTGAATAATTCAATAGATGAGTCCGAAATAATTTTCTTGGACTCTGATGGTTTGAGTCTAAATTACTGAAAACAAATAAGTTGGATGCTTTTTACTCCGATATAAGCATCTTGGCTCACGAAAATGGTTCAGGATGATGCAAATCTGAAAGATTGTATGTAATTTTGCAGTCGAACACCGATAGCAACAGACTCGAACGCTCATGGCGATTCTCTCGAATGCACATAAAGTATCTATCTAATCATACTCTAATAAACTTTTGACAATGAAAACGAAATCATTACTTCTATCGACAATGGCGGTGATTGTCTTGTGTTCTACTCCTTCGCTGGCATGGGCAGATGATGAACCTTATCAGCCAACTGAGGCGGAGCGTGCTCTTGCCAATCAAACCATCGCCAATGGTAACTACCGCATCTATACGGAGGTGGAGGGGACCAAGTATTATCTTTTCACTCAGTCTGACCGCAAGGTGTTTCTTACGCCCGACAAGGCTTCGGCGAGTGAGTACAGCTTCGAATTGCAGACAGGACTTGGCAAGTTTGCTGACGAAGCATGGAGAGTGAGCTATGCAGACCAGTTCCGTTTCTCCAACGGCAGCAACTCTGCATCGGACGGGCAGAAGAACCTCAGCATGGCTGAAAGCAAGAACGATCGTCCTGACTTTGAGCGCCAAGTGTGGTATGCGAAAGAAGACGCGCAGAACTCAGGAGAATATGTATATGCGGTACGTGCGACCAATGCCACCTGTGCCGATGAACTCGTTTGGCAGTCGTGGTCGAAGAACTGCTATTGGACGGTGAACGCAACCGACGTTTTGCCTTATCCTTGCTATGATGTGGTAAATGCGGGAAAAGGGAGTTTCGTGTGGAAACTTGAGACCACAAAGGAAGAATATAAGCCTATCCATGTGTATTCCTTGAACGACCTCACGGCGGAAGAGTTCGCACAGAACCCTGCAATCGATGGGTTGTGGAGATTTGAGAAGTACGACTATTCGAATGGCAAGTACTCACTCTTCACACAATATACCGATTCTTCAGCAGCCAACTATGTTGACATCTATCAACCATGCCGAGTGGGTGGTGAAAGAGCCGTAGAGATTGATGGATTGGAATCATGGGCTAACAACCTTACATACGCTACGGTACTCAAATATGGCTGGAGCGACTTTAAGACATATTCGGAAGGTGAAGGTGCTTCGAACGACAGCAAGAACCGTTTTGCCTACGTTGCTCGTGACGAGAAACTGGGTTACGAGGTCTATGCCAACAATGAATATGCAAGTGTCATCTCGTTCGTTGTTCCTAAGGATGGTTTCTATCAGATGGATGCAACAGTCATTCGTCAGGATGTGCCAGCCGACAGAGGTCTGCTCAGCATTGTTCCTCGCTATCGCTACAACACGGCTGTTGACAAGGACTATGCCAACACGAAGTACGGAATGGGACGTTACCTCTTCGGTCAGATTGGCGGTGAGGTGGATGGTTTCGTTGCTGGTAGTGCCCATATCAGTAAGGGTGGATTGCAGCGTTACATAGCACAGGAAGCTAATGACATCTCCATGTCGTTTGAAGGAAAGGCTGGTGATATTATCTCATTCGAAGTGAATACGGATAGTACGGGTGTTATAAGTAGCTGGGCTCGTGATTATTATGGACGTACATTCTACAAGCAGCTTAGGATTTCGGAAGTGACAGAAACATTTGCTCGTCAGAACGAGAACTTCGCTGATACATATGGTGAGAGTGGCGACATAGAAGCCATCTTAAAGCTCATTGAGGAAAGCGAGGCGTTCATCATGGATGCAGATTTAGGTACAGAGATAGGACAGTATAGTGAGGAACTTGCAGAAGAAATCATGCAACTCACGGGCGTTATCTATGATGCCATTCAGAAAGGACAAATTCATGCATTCAATGCACAGTCATACCTTGAGGAGCTGAAGGCGCTTTGGGCTAAGTTCTTGGATTCAAAGGTGGAGATGGACTACAGTGCTGAGGGCAATTATGCTCTCTTCACAACCGAGGCTTCCACAGGAGCTGTGAGGTACGACACGGCTGTTCTCGATTTGAATGATGACACACCATGGGGCTATTACTATTATGAAGTGGCAAAGGGCGTTTACCACAAGTTCGAGAACCACGGCACAGGCAGCAAGTTTGGCAGCGCAGAAATCAGTGCATGGTACAAGGGTACGGGCGACTGGCTCTACATCTCTGATAACGGACAGCTTCACCCAATGACAAATTTTGCACCAGCCATCATGTTTACAGCACCTAAGGATGGAGTCTATAAGGTGAACTTCGGCTGCTATCGTCCTAATCCAAATGCTTCCGTCGAGAACCCATTGTGGATTCGTGCTCGCTTTCTGAGCAATGGTACAGAAACGCAGGACAAGGAATCGTTCATGTACGCTAAGGAGTTTGGTTCCGTTCGGAACGATGGTGAAGGTGGTAAGGCACCCATCGCTATGGAATACTATGTCAACATGAAGGAGGGTGATAAGATTACCTGGGAACTCGATTGCTATACATCAAACCGCAATTCAAGTGCTGGAACACAAATCACGAACCTCACCGTATGTGCTGGTATGAGCGAAGAAGAACCGTTCACTCTCGAAAATATTCCTGCAGACGCTGACCTCTTTGACGCTTATTCAGAAGGCGACCCTACATCCCTGCATCGCAACCGCCAACACAATGATTGCCAATGGCGACACCCAGTACAACATGAACCAAATGGAGCTCTCGCTGGCTGCATTGACACAGTTGTTCCTTGATTCACGCCTTCCTTACGAGGTATTCATCGAAGGTACCTATGCCATCCAAATTGTAGGTACTGAGAAGTTCCTCACTCAGAAGAACCTCAATGCCAACGGTACCAACTTCTATGCAGCGTTCGCTGACATTGCCAGTGTGGAGGCTGATGCCTTGAAGAACAACATCGAGCCTGATACATACAACTGGACATTCAACTTCAACAAATACATCAAGCAGGTGCCAACAGGCGAGTTTGACGAAAGCACTGGCGATGAAATAACCGTTCCAGTGGAGCAGACTTCCATTTATGGAGTCGGTGGTTATGTAACGGAACTGGGCTATGTGAATGAGAGCGTCAGCACAACTGCTGCACCTGCATTCCGCTTCTTCAAGTACAATGCAGACGATGATGCCTTCGCCATCATGAACCAAAGCGGAAACTACTGGTCGAATGCCTTCACATGGAAGAGCCCATACGATCAGATTAACACAACTGCTACACCTAACTACATCTTCGTACTGTCAGATCAGACTATCAGCAATGCATTAGCCATTGACATCGTCGAGTCAACAGTTGTGGTTAGTACTCAGTGGTTCTCTCTCTCGGGTACTCGCATCGCTAAACCATGTGCTGGTATCAACATCCGTGTGCAGAAACTTTCTGATGGCAGAACCATAACAAGCAAGGTTCTTGTGAAAAAGTAAATAAGAGAGAAAAGTGAAGAGTGAAAAGTGAAAAATTCCATCCGGATGAAATCGCTTCACTCTTCACGCTTTACTCTTAACATACAAAACTTACCTCCCATGAAAAGAATCTGTCTCTATACATTATTCGTTTTTATCAGCGCATTTTCTTTTGCGTCCGTCAAAGGGTTTGTCACTACATGGAATGCCCCTGTAGGAGCACCCCTGAAGCACGACTATGATGTCTTTGTCCAGTCGTTTGGAGAAAAGGAGTGGACCAGGGTTGACACCTACATGGCAAAAGTCAATGCTCCCATCGGAGAAGGTAAACACAAGGTGAGTGAGATTTCCTTTGCCTGTTTTGATTTCACAGGTGAAGTAAACGTAAAGGTTGTGAAGCATCTTGATCATGCCTCAGGCAAAAAGACTTCTGTGAGGGTTCGTCCAGATTCCAAAGGCATTCAGTGTGATTTGCAGAACGATTCCACGGTGGTCTTTAGGCTCTCACAACCAGAGAATCTCAGTGTGGAGTTTGATGGGAATATCACTAACAATCTGCTTATCTTCACGAATGCCCCAGTGCAGAGTGTCGCTGAAGCAAAGAAAGAAGCCAAGAGACAAGGGCGTAAGTTTCTGTACGTTGGTCCAGGGTATTACCATGCTTCTTCATTCGAGGGTCTGAAGAAACTTTTTGCTTCCAAGGTGGGAGAGGTGAAGAGTGCAAAACATGCTGTCGATGTCACACCATCATCCGCTCCTGTTTCAAGCACCGTCATTCGTGTTCCTTCCTCCACTGTCGTCTATCTTGCTCCAGGCTGCTATATCAATGGTACACTTGCCATTGAGGATGCACAGGATGTCAGTATCATTGGTCGCGGCATCTGCCGTCCTTCCGATGGGTACGAGGGAATTCATGTGCATCGCAGTAAGGACATTCTCATTGATGGTGTCACGCTCTGCACTTGTCCTGTGGGTGGAAGCAACGGTGTCACGCTTCACGATGTTCGCAGCATCTCCCATCCTGGATGGGGCGACGGCTTGAATGTCTTTGCTTCGAGCCATGTTCTGTATGACCGTGTGTTCTGTCGCAATAGCGATGATTGCACCACAGCATACGCCACTCGCAAGGGT
Source organism: uncultured Prevotellaceae bacterium (assembly GCA_900313845.1). Classification (GTDB taxonomy): domain Bacteria; phylum Bacteroidota; class Bacteroidia; order Bacteroidales; family Bacteroidaceae; genus UBA3839. The sequence goes on along the minus strand of OMTC01000084.1, from coordinate 3,004 downwards.
TTCAGCGGCAGTGTGAACAATGTCCGTATGCAGAACTCCATCCTCTGGGCTGATGTGGCACATCCCATCTTCATCGGCATTCATGGTGCTGGTTCTCTCGTAGAGAAAGGCATTGAGGCAGATAGCATCGTGGGGTTGGTCTATGAAAACATCGACATCCTTTGCCATGCAGAGGCACAAGTAGATTATCAGGGCTGTCTTGCCATCAATTGTGGAGACAATAATCTTGTTCGTGATGTGCTGTTCAAAGACATTCGCATCGAGAATATCATCCAAGGCTGCCTATTCCAGATTAAGGTTTCTTGGAACGACAAATACTGTACTGCGCCAGGAAGGGGAGTGGAAGATGTCACCTTCCGCAATATCACCTACAAGGGACAAACCCCATACATCTCTCTTATCAACGGATATGATGCCAGCCGAAAGGTCAAGAACGTCATCTTCCAAGGGCTGAATATCAATGGAACACTCATCTACGACTCGATGCCTAGCAAGCCCGGGTGGTATAAGACAGCGGACTTTGTTCCTGCCTACATCGGCAATCATGTTGAAAACGTAAGCTTCCTAAAATAACTGTTCTTGATTTTAAAAATGAAACATTTTCTCTCCCTTTTTCTCTTTATGCTTGGTCTTCAGCTCATGGCTCAGGTCAAGACATATCCTTATCCGGAAGGTAAGGAAGGACTTGTTCCCATGCATGACTTTGCGGTTTCCTCCCTCTCTCAAGAGATTAAGACATACCAGTGTGAAGTCAATCCTCACAAGAAAGTCCAGAAAGCATCATGGTGCCAGTTTGAGGCAACCACCGATGCTCGTATTCGTGTTACTAAATGTGGAGGAGAAAAAATACAATCGGCTGTTGTTCGTCCTCTGTCCAAGAACATCAAGCATACGCTGGTCAATGACTCAACCATTGAGTTCACTGTGCCAGGCGTGAGTGACAATCGTGGCTATTCCCTCGAAGTGGATATCAATGGCGACCGAGAACATTGTCTTCATCTCTTCGTTGATGGTGCAGAAAAGGAAATGTACGAGGCACCGGACCCTGATTCAAAAGTAGATATCAATTGGAAGACACTCAACAATCATGATGTTTTTGTCCAGCATCCTCGTCTCATCTATTTCGGACCTGGAATCCATAAACCCCACGACTTGCCAAGTGCTGAGATTAAGATACCGAGTGGTGCCACAGTCTATATTGCTCCTGGAGCAGTGGTCCGTGCCCGACTCATCGTAGATAGGGCAGAGAATGTCCGTATTGTTGGTCGGGGTGTGCTTCTCAACCCGCTTCGTGGCGTGGAGATTACGTATTCGAAGAATGTGGAGATAGATGGTCTCACGGTCATCAATCCTCAACACTATACCGTGTTTGGTGGACAGTCCGAAAATATCACAGTTCGTAATGTGCGCAGTTTCTCTCGTCATCCATGGAGTGACGGTTTCGACATGATGTGCTGCAAGAATGTCACCATCGAGGATGTCTTCCTTCGCAACAACGACGATGCCTTTGCCATCTACAACCATCGTTGGTGGTATTGGGGAGGAACAGATAACATCCACATCCGTCGTGCCACCATCTTCAACGACCTTGCTCATCCGTTCAACTTTGGCAGTCATGGCGACGACCGTTCCGATACTGGTGAGCTGCTCCACAACGTTTGGATAGAGAACTGCGATGTTCTGTCAGCCGACTGCGATGGCATCTTTGCTGTTCGTTGTGGCGACAAGAACAGGGTGGGAGGCATTCATTTCGAGAACATACGCATAGAGGATGTGGTGCGTGCCGCACTCTTCAATGTGCAGGTCAACTTCTCTGAGAAATACAACCGTGCTCCAGGTAACTACATACGTGACATCTGGTTCAAGGACATCTATTTCAATGGCGATGCCTCCCGTCTTTCGCCCAATGTGATGAAAAGCTACGATTCCATCCACACAGTGAGTGATGTGCATTTTGACAATATCCGTATCAACGGAAAGAAACAAAAGATAGAAAATATCCCCCCCCAATGAAGTGATTCATTAATAGATCATAGACGATACTTATCAGAAAGATGAACATGAAACGACTACTGATATACCTTCTGCTTAGCTTCAGCATCCTCCCTTCTTGGGCAATGCCTTCTGGCTCCCTCCAGCTCCCTCGAGGGGGAGAGAGTAAGCATCCAGGTTTGCTCCACTCTCAGAGTTCTATAGAACGGATGCAGCGCTTGTTCGAGGAACAAAACCCTGTGGCAATGGGCTCGTACATGAAATTGGTGAATGATGCCAAGTCGCGTGCCGATTATGCGATGCGTGGTCCTTTCGACATCATTGCTCGTGACGGTCAGTATGGAAAAACAAAAACTCCTTGCGAGAATGATTTCCTTGCAGCCTACTACAACGCACTTATCTTCATCTCCACTCACGATGCAGCTCATGCAGAGAAGGCAATGGAGATTATTCGTGCCTATAGCAAATCCCTCGTTCGAATCGACGGCCATGACGCACCCCTATGTGCTGCTCTGCAGGGCTTCATACTCGTCAATGCCTGTGAGCTGCTTCGATACGTCTATAAAGGTTGGAAGAAAAGCGATACTCGCAAGACGGAAGAGATGTTTCGCAGCGTTTTTCTCCCTGTTCTTGATGAATTCGACCGCCAGTCACCTTATGCCAATGGCAATTGGGGTGCAGCAGTATGCAAGATGCGTATGGCAATAGCTGTGTATTGTAATGATGATGAGCAGTACCAGCGTGCCATCAAGTATTATGAAGAAGGGAACGACAATGGTGCCCTCAGACATTATATTGGAGAGTCGGGACAATGTCAGGAGTCGGGTCGTGACCAGGCGCATGTGATGCTCGGACTCGGACAACTGGCAGAAATCTGTGAGGTGGCATGGTCGCAAGGAGATGACCTCTACTCAGCACTTGACAATCGTCTGTTCAAGGGCTACGAATACACCTCCAAGGCAAACCTTGGCTATCCCGTTCCTTTCACCACTTGGACCGACCTCACGGGCAA
>OMTC01000134.1 GCA_900313845.1 uncultured Prevotellaceae bacterium | reverse complement strand
CAACTCAGCGAATGGTGCGGCCAGGGCAAGTACGTGCTTATTGACTTCTGGGCCAGTTGGTGCCGCCCCTGCCGAATGGAAATGCCCAATGTCATCCAAAACTATGAGCGTTTCCGCGACCGTGGCTTCGAAGTGCTAGCCGTTTCCATTGATGACAAGAAGAGTGCATGGCTTCGGGGTATCAAAGACTTCGGCACACCGTTCGTCCAGCTCTCGGACCTGAAAGGCCGCAACTCAGAACTCGCAGCCATCTATGGCATCACCACCATTCCTGCCAATCTCCTTGTCAATCCACAGGGCAAAATCATAGCCGCCGATTTGCGCGGCAAGGCTTTGACCAAGAAACTGGAAGAAATCTTTAATGACAAATAGAGCAATGAACAAGAAAGCCATCATCACCGTACTGCTCGCTATCGTCTGGATGGCGGGGCAAGCACAGACCACCGTTAAAGGTCGCGTCGTCAACGAGCGGGGCGACGGCGTGGAGTATGTCAGTATCGGAATTGAGGAGGATAGCGTTGGTGTTATCTCCGACGCGCAGGGACACTTCACGCTAACGATTCCCGCAGGACGCAAGGAGATACTGACTTTCACGCACGTTTCCTATCAGACGGCGACAATTCCCTATACCACGTATGCCGACGGGTACGAACTGACCGTGACTCTGAAAGACAAGGTAATCGAACTGGCCGAGGTCGTGGTCGGCAAGAAGAACAAGCCGCACATGCTGTCGGGCAAATCGTGGATAAGGATGGGCACAGCAGGCTCCGAGGGCGACTGCAAAGGAGAAATAGAATGGGGGCCTATCTTTAAGAACCGGAAAGACTATCTGCTGACCGACATCATGGTCGCCATCGACAAGTGCGAGTACGAGGAATGCCTATTGAGTTTCAACTGCTACGAGGTTCGGGACAAGAAGTTTGTCAATGTACTGAACAAGCCCATCTACCTGCGAGTCACGCCAGCCGACAATGGCAAACAACTCAGCGTCACCCCTGTGGAGTCTGTCGTTCTGAAAGGCAAGAAGAAATACTGCGTCACTATCAGCGTCGTTGACATCAAGGGCAAAGGCAGGCTGTCTTTCCCCGCCAACTTCAAGAGCAGTTATGCCCGTCACAAAGTGAAAGGAAAAATGAAGAAAATTCCTGGTTGCCCGATGATTATCGTGAAGGGCCACGAGGTGGAATTGTAGATACTAAATTTATCGGACTGCTATCATATGGCATCAGCCTATCTTGACATCCCTTACTGGTACTTCTGTATTCGCTCATCGTATCTGCCTTCGGCAATTTCGTGGACTTCATGGTCAGCGCGTTTGAGTTCGTTGGTAAAGAATTCATTCCTTATTCGAAGCAAAGCGACTATTCTTCATTTATGCTTGAAGGGTTCTCTGCCTTACTGCCTCAAAAAGGAGGATGGCGGCACTGACGGAGACGTTGAGGGAATCTAATTTGCCGAGCATGGGGATGCGGATATGGGCATCGGCAGCTTCACGCCATTGTTGAGTGAGGCCTGTGGATTCCGTTCCCATCACGATAGCAGTGGCACGGCGCATGTCGGTGTCGTAATAGAGATGGGAGTCTTGGAGTTGGGCAGTGAGAATCTGAATGTGATGGCGCTTGAGGAAGTCGATACATTCGGAAGAGGTGCATGCCACGGTTGGAACACTGAAGGCGGCACCAATGGAACTGCGAATCAAATATCGGCACTACGAAGGATGGCTCCCAAGTTGCCAGGCTTCTCCACACTCTCCAACACGACCAACAAAGGATTCTGGCGTAAGTGGAGACTATCTAAACTGCGATGCTTCACCTTCACAGTGGCTATCATGCCTTCCGTAGAACCACGATAGGCGATTTTCTCATAGACTTGCTGAGAAACGATGAAACGAGAAGCGTGGAGTGTGGAGCTTGAAACGTCATCTTGAAGAGTAGAAGAGTTGCAAAGTTCGGGACAGATGAAGAGGGAATCGATGTCGTAGCCTGCTTCGAGGCAATGCATGAGTTCGCGCTGCCCTTCCACCACAAAGAGTCCTTCCTTGCGGCGTTCTGAGGATTTCTGCTGAAGAGCGACTAACTTCTTTACCTTGGGATTCTGTACACTCGTAATTATATTGTCTGTCATAAGTTGATTGGAAAAGTGTGATTTGCGTGCAAAGTTACTGAATAAAATGAAGAATTAAGAATGAAGAATGAAGAATGTAAATTACTTATCCAATGAATCGAGTAAAATATATTGGCTACGCCGAGCTAAAGGTTATTCATTATTCATTCTTAATTTATACTGATTGGGGCTCATACCGTATTTTTCCTTGAATCGGCGGTAGAAATTGGCGGCATCAGGCATACCCACTTGAAGCATCACTTCCTGGACGGTCATCTCGGGCGATTCACTGAGGAGAGTCGCTGCCCGCTCAAGACGCTGGTTACGCAAATACTCCACAGGAGTCATGTTACGAAATTCCTTGAGTTTCTTGTAGAGCTGTCCCCGACTGATTTTCAAGGACTCAGCCAAGGAGTTCACATCAAACTTGGCATTTCCCATGTTCGACGCAATAAGGCTATTCATGCGGTCCAACAAAAATTTATCCTTACGCTTTTCCAAAACGACCACATGCTTTTCTTCGCCCGAGGCAAGGAGTGGGTATGGTCGATGGATGACCTCTTCAGCCGTTTCTGACTCTTCTTCTGCTTCTGGAACGGTCATCTTGCGAATATGCTTCAACACAAGGGCTGTGAGCACTTCGCAACTGAATGGTTTCAGCAAGAAATCATCGGCTTCCGACTGAATGACTCGAATGATGTCTCGCTTGTTGGAAAAATCCGAAATAACTACGATACAGGCAGAAGAAAGGGTGCGAATGGTGTGGATATTGTCGAAAGGATTGACCGATTCATCGAGTTGCATGTCCATCACTACGGCAACGGGTGCCACCTCTCGAAGCACCTGCTCGAAACCTTCACCACCATCGTGGAGCGTCACCTTCACATATTTCAATAAATCGCGCCGAATGATGTCCGCTAACTGCGGATTGCTTTCCACCACCATCACCATCAAGTCGTTGATAGGTACATCAGGCATTTCCAGCACATCCCCTTCTCCCGCATAGGGTGCCACTTCCGTGTTTGGGTCGAAATCCACGAGGTCCTCCGTCATTTGCATCAACTGCTTGCAACTATTGCGAAGGTGCTGCACGTCGGTACGGGTGAGATGGTCGTCCTGACTACCCGTCAGTTTCTGCGTGACGGACAAGATAATAGATATAGGTATATGGAATTGCCGACTTGCCTCCAAAATGAAATTCGTTCGGAAACGGTTTGTTTCTTGCGCCAACTTCAGTTTGTTATGCAAACGAATGGTTCTGACGATGAGGTATGCCAATTCGAACACAATGATTAAGGTTAAGAATATATAGATAAGGTATGCCCACCATGTACGCCACCACGGGCAAGCAATGGTGAACGGATGCTCTGTGACGGGTCCCCATTCACCACCTTCATATCGGCATCGAGCACGAAACACATAATCACCTGGTTGCAAATTGGTATAAAAGTACCATCCTTCTGGAAATGACTCAAACCAATCTTTGTCATAACCTTTCAGCTGAAATTCGTAGGAAACTGAATCGGTTGGCAACTGCTCCACGGTGGTGCAATAAAAACGCAAGTTGTTTTGCTCTGTGGCAAGTAAGGTAGAATCCGTTACGATGTCTCCGTATGCCCAAATGTCAACGAGACGCACATGAGGTGGAGGAATTTTGGAAGCATGAGCGGAAAAAGAGAAGAAGCACGACAACACTAAAAAGGTGAGAGAACAGTGCGTGAGAAAGAGGGAAAAAGGTTTCATAACGGTGTTATTTGAATATTTCTGCGGAAATTTACGAATAATTGCTGAAAAATAAAACATTTAACCTATAAAAAAACACAAATGGCTAATACATTTTAATGCTAAATGTATTTATTTTGTAACGAAATTCAATCTAACCCAAAAATACACTTATTAAGAAACCTTGTTATGCTTAACTATTTCAAAAAACTTCTAACGATTTCTGCCGTATTGGTATCGATTCATGCTACGGCTCAAGAAATGAACATTCAACTTTCTCAAAAGGGGCATGCAGTGGATCAAAGTCTCTATGGTATTTTCTTTGAGGAAATCAATCATGCAGGTGATGGTGGCCTCTATGCTGAACTGGTAAAGAACCGCAATTTCGAAGAGCATGTGGTACCTTCGGGCACCACTTATCGGGATGGTTTTGCTGTGGCTCCCCATAGTTTGAACTATGAGCACGGAAACTATCGCGATTGGAAAATCCGCTGGGACATGGACTCGCTCAAGATGGATGGTTGGTCCGTGAAAGGCAAAGCGACTTACGACGTGACGGATGAGAATCAGCTCGACCCTGCCACACCTCATGCCATGCGCCTTCAGACGGAAGCCAAAGGTGTGGTGCTTGAGAATTCAGGCTATTGGGGCATGCGTATTATAAATAAGGAGAAATACGATTTACGTTTCTATGTCAATCCTCAGAACTATAGTGGTAAGATAACAGTAAAGGTTGTTTCTCAGAAAGGAAAAGTGATGGCACAGCAGGCGTTTAACGTGTCGAAAGCCGACCGTTGGCAGGAGTTTACCGCTGTGCTCACCGCAAAGGGTTCTGACGACAAAGCAACACTGCAATTGCAGTTTGAGAATACAGGAAAAATCTATGTGGACTACGTGTCTCTCTTCCCTCAGAACACTTTCAAAGGGCGGAAGAACGGTATGCGCCCCGACGTGGCACAGATGATTGCCGACCTGAAACCAGGGTTTATGCGCTGGCCAGGCGGTTGCATTGCCGAGGGTGCTACACTGGAGAACCGTGCCAAATGGAAAGAGACATTGGGTGACCCGATGAAACGTCACAGCGAGTGGATTCTTTGGAACTACCACTGCACGTGGGGCTTCGGCTATCATGAGTTCTTGCAATTCTGCGAGGATATTGGTGCAGCAGGTATGTTTGTAGCCAATGTGGGACTTTCTTGTTCTGTTCGCAACGGTGATTGGACGGAAGACTACGAACCATTCCTTCAGGACATCATCGATGCCATTGACTATGCCACGGCTCCTACGAGCAATCCATGGGGTGCAAAACGTGCAGCAGCAGGTCATCCAGCACCTTTCAATCTGAAATATGTGGAGTTGGGTAACGAACAAGTGGGCGACCACTATGCAGAGCGCTACAACTATTTCTACCGCATTCTGAAGAAGAAATATCCTCAAATCACGTTCATCTCCACGCTGCAACTCTCTCCAAGTCGTGAGAAATTGGAAAAGGCGGACATGATTGACCCTCACTGGTATGTGAACTCTGGGTTCTTCTATGAAAACGACCATCTCTTCGACAATATGGAACGTGGCAAGTATGACATCTATATTGGTGAGTATGCCGTGATTCAGGAAGCAAACATGAACGGTGCACTTGCTGAAGCAGCTTTCCTCACGGGTGTGGAGCGCAACAGCGATTTGGTGAAGATGGCATCCTACGCCCCACTCTTCCAGAACAACAACCGCAAGGACTGGCCAACCAACCTCATTTGGATTGACAACCAGCAAGTGCTCGGACGTGCATCCTACTACGTGCAACAAATGTATGCACAGAACCGCCCTACGTATAATATAGGTGTGAGGACAACAGAAAAGACCCTCGACCTCACTTCGGGAAAGATTGGTTTCATAGGTCAAGACGTGGAACAGATGGTTCGCAATGTGATTGTGAAAGATGCTCAGGGCAAAACACTTGCTTCGAATGTGGCGCTCAGCAGTCTGAAAAAGATTGAAAAGGGAGGTGGACGCCGTTGGGGAGGTCCAACCATCGTCAACCTGCTCGACAACATCAAGTTGAACGGCGGAAGCGTGGAATTCGAAGTGCAACTGCAAGAACGCGAAGTGCCTGCTCCTCAGTTTGATGTGAACCGTCAGCCTCGCAAGGCTACCATCGCTCCACAGTTTGTGTTAGGAAGCGACGACAATGCCAACGACTACTTCGTGCTTCATCTGCCACAAGTGGTGGGTGACCGCAAGGTGATTACCATGAATCGTGCCACTAACGGAGCAGCCAATGTGGATCGCAACCCAGGTGGAAGCAGCCTGCCAATGGAATTGGGCAAATGGTATCAAATTCGTGTGGAACTGGGCAAGGACAATTTGGTGAGAACTTATCTCAATGGCGAGAAAGTATTCGAACAGATTGCAGCGGCTCCATCAGGACACTATGCCGTGGCTGGTTATGACGAAAGCACTGGCGAAACCATCATCAAGGTAGTGAATGCCACCGACAAGGAATTCGCTCCAACCATCAACCTCGATGCTGCCAATGTGGAAGCCAAGGGTAAGGTCATCACCCTCTCTTCTGCAAGCAAACAGGACGAAAACTCAACAGCCAATCCAACCAAGATTGTGCCTAAGACGAGTGAGTTCAAAGGATTCAGCAAGAGTTTCAACTATATATTCAAACCTAATTCGTTTACTGTTTTGAGAATAAAAACAAGAAATTGAATAAATACAGATTATTTTTTAGTATGTAAACTTATTGATGGCTAGTTAATTTGATTAGTTAATGAAAATCAACTTTTAGGTACAGAGGTCTGTGAAGATATCTGTATCGTTTTTAAAAACAGAAAGGAACTAAATAACTTGAAACTAAATAAATACCATACTGATATGAAACAAGCAAACAAATTAATCGTAGCACTTGCCACATTCTCAGCCACGTTTCTAACGGCTCAAGCACAGAGTGTGCGTCCATGTGTTTCAAACCAGAGCACTATTGCCAACACCGTTTATGGCAAAGTGCAAGGATACAAGGATGGCAACATCTACACTTTCAAAGGCATCACCTACGCAGAGGCTGAACGCTTTATGCCTCCACAGAAACCCAAAGCGCACGAGGGAGTGAAGAAGTGTCGCATCTACGGACCCAAAGCACCACAGAGTGAGACGCTCCGTTTCAATGGCAACCAGCAAAGTGATTACGACTTCGGATTCCAGTTTAAGTTGGAGCCTATGGATGAAGCGCGTTGCCTCGTGCTCAATGTGTGGACCCAAGGACTGAACGACGGAAAGAAGCGCCCAGTGTTTGTGTGGTTCCACGGTGGTGGATTTGCCACGGGTTCAGCTATCGACTTGCCTTGCTATGAAGGACGTGCACTGGCTGAAAAAGGTGACATCGTAGTTGTTACCGTGAACCATCGTCTCAACGTTTTAGGCTATTTCGATATGTCTGGCCTCGGAGGTCGTTTTGCAGAATCAGCCAACCTCGGTATGCAGGACTTGGTGAAGTCGCTGGAATGGATTCACGACAACATCGCTAATTTCGGTGGCGACCCTAATTGCGTCACGATTGGTGGTCAGTCGGGCGGTGGTGGAAAAGTGTCAACCGTCATGATGATGCCATCTGCCAAAGGACTCTTCCATCGTGCCATCGTGCAGAGCGGTTCTTTCACCCGCTACGGCACCAACGAAAACTCCAAACTCTACGCACAAGCATTGCTTCAGGAACTGGGCATCCGCGAAAATGATGCTGCCGCACTGAATGCTGTGCCATACGAAAGGTGAACATGACACTGCAAGCCAAGGGTGAACGTGGTGGCGGAGGCATGGGACCCGTGATTGATGGCAAGTATGTGGTGGCTCCTGGGTTCGATAGTGCAGCTCCCGAAGTGAGTCGCGATGTGCCTATGATTATTGGTTGGAACTACAACGAATTCGATTTCGTCAATGCCAAGGAAGACCAGATGTTCCGCAATGGAGCCATTCAGCAGGCAACCATCAAGGCACAGCAAGGAGGTGCTCCCGCCTATCTCTATATGTTCAATTGGAAACCTGTGGGCAACTCTCTCGGTGCTTGCCACGGTATGGAACTCGCCTTCATGTTCAACAATGTGGGACTTCAGCCAGAAATGAATGGTGCCACAAAGGAAGCCTTTGCACTCTCCGACAAGATGAGTTCCGCATGGATTGCTTTTATCAAGACAGGCAACCCCAACACAAAAGGTCTTCCTCGCTGGGAAGCATATAATGCGGACAGCAAGCCTACCATGATTTTCGACAATAAATGCTATCTGAGAAAGTGAAAAGTGAAAAGTGAAAAATGAAAAGAGAAAAAATAAGATGAAATCTAATTATACTAAATATCATCTATTCATCGCGGCATTCATGGCATGCATTCCACTTGCCATGAATGCCCAAACGTCGGAAACAGATACCATTTATTTGACACAAACCGACGTCAACAACCTTTATAGAAGTTCTTTCAAGTCCTATCCAGGAGTTCACGATCCCAGCATCGTTTATGACAGAAATGGCCACTACTACATTTTTGGTTCGCATAATGCCATTGCCCGTACTTCCGACCTTCGCAACTGGAATGGTGTAAACAACAACGGAGAATTTGGCGTTCAGAATGCGAATGGCAGCGTGTCTGTCACGAATTACAACAATGCCTTCCACACCAACATGACGAAAAAGGTAAAGGTGTTGAAAAACGGTGTACTGACAGAAGTGAACTTCGGAAACTTCGATGCCGCAGCGTGGAGTTGTGCCATCAACAATAGCAATGGTTCGGCTTGGACCGTGGCTGGCAACATGTGGGCACCCGACATCATTTGGAACAAGAAAATGAATAAATGGTGCCTTTATCTCAGTCTGAATGGTCCCCGTTGGAACTCCACCATCATCCTACTCACTTCTTCTAATATCGAAGGACCTTATGTATATCAAGGACCTGTCGTTTACACAGGTTTCCGCAACACCACTGACCCAAAAATCTCATGGAAACTGACCGACTTGGAACTTGTCATTGGTACACAGAGCGACCTACCTTCTCGCTACAACCGAGGCGAGAGATGGGGCGATTATTTGCCTCATGCCATCGACCCATGCGTCTTTTACGATGAAGAAGGTCAACTCTGGATGACATACGGTTCTTGGAGCGGAGGAATTTTCATTCTGAAACTGAATGAGGAAGATGGACTTCGAGACTACACTGCCACCTACCCTATCCAGAACGACACAAGTGGACACCCACTGAGCGACCCATACTTTGGCACTCAGATAGCAGGTGGCTATTATGTGGAGGGCTCCTACATTCAGCACATCGGTGACTACTATTATCTTTTTGTCACTTACGGAGGACTCGAAGCAAACCGAGGCTACACGATGCGCACCTTCCGAAGCAAGAAACCTGATGGTCCTTTCCTCGACAACTCTGGCGAGAACGCCATCTTCAATCGTTACCAGCTCAACTATGGTCCTAACGATGGTCCACAGCGAGGAAATCTGCTTGTTGGAGCGTTTGGAAAATGGAATTTCCAAGCCAATGGCGAGGTGGCACAGGGTCATAACTCTGCCATTGTAGATGAGAAGGGCAGAGCGTTTCTTGTCTATCACACTCGCTTCAACACAGGCAATGAATGGTTCCAAGACCGTGTGCATCAACTTTTCACCAGCGAAAACGGTTGGTTACTCTCAGCACCTATGGAATTCAATGGTGAAAGCGTCACGGATGCCGACATCAAGGCTGGCTGCGAATTCTCAGAGCAGCAAATGGTGGGGGAATACCACATGCTTATCCACAAATTCGGATTAAACAACGAGGCACTTGCCATCGCCACTCCATCCATCGTGAACCTCACTGCTGACGGAAAGATTGAGGGTGCTTACTCTGGCTCATGGAAGATGAAAGAAGGAACAGCCTACGTCAATCTCAAAGTGGGAGGGTTAGACTACGAAGGTGTTGTGGTAGGGCAAACCATCGACGATACAACGCTGAAAACCATTGGCATCACGGCTGCTTCCCGAAATGGTTTCATGCTGTGGGCCTACAAGGTACTGCCTCAGTACGCCGTGGCTTATAACGCCAAGAACATGACCTACCCTGTCAGCAACAATTCCTCCGTCAATTCCCATATCGACCTCACTACTTCATCTGTCTATGGAGTGAAAAACGAATGGTATTCGTCCGTGCCAAGCGTCATCAGCAATACAGGCAAATACAATCCTGCTGACACTGTGACCCACATTGTTCTCACCAATCGCATCTTTGCCGAAAACTACGCCTACGAGAAGCAGTTCAACATTCGTGCTGCGAAGGCGGATTCATTGCCAGGCGATTATCTTGGGGGCATCGTGGCTTACTATCCTTTCGACGAAAAACCCATTGTAAACGCCTACGACGAAACCCAAAGAGGAACTGCCAGCAAATTGACCAACGGCACGATTCCTGATCTGAAAGAAGATGGCGCTCGCATCGGTCAAGTCATCCAATTCCACGAAGGTACTCATGCCAAGAGTTCGGGTAGTTACTTGCGTATGCCTAACCCATTAATGGAAAGAACCGACTTGGAGGGAATCACCGTCAGTGCATGGATGAAGCGCGGAAATGCCCAGGACTTGTTTGGAACGGCATGGGCTTTCACCACAAGCACTCCAATCATTGCCACCAATCAGGAGCGTCTCTTTCTCACCCTCAACAGCTACATCGGCTATACGAACAAGGTTGACACCTTCGCCATCAATTATCCAAAGGCGTCCAACTCCACCATTCCAGAAGGCGAATGGCGATTGGTGACCGTAGTCATCGATAAATCGGGTATTGAAACATATGTGAACGGTATCAAGCGCACCAAGATTTTCACATCTACTGCGGGCAGCAACATCGCCAATTTCGATATGCAGAAGGTGCTTGACACCATCGCTCGCTCCAAGTATTTCACCTTGGGTATCGGCAATGGTATCGGAACTGCAGAAGCCTGCTACGACGACCTCCTCATCTACAATCGTGCATTGACACCTGAGGATGTGAAGTTGCTCTATTCTATGGAAAGACGAGTCACCGACTTCACCGAGGGACTCGACACAAGCATCGATGAGCTCATGATGGACCACGCAACTCTTTCTCGTCAGCCTCTGAACGAATGGTTCGACCTGACAGGACGTAAAATCCTCGAGCCAACGGCTCCAGGCATTTACATCTTCAACGGAAAGAAAGTAAGGAAATAAGCGTTTCATTCAAATAAAGAAAGGCGTTAGCATTGGTTTGCCATCCGAATGGAACCTTTAGCTCGGCGAAGCCAAAAGCCAATGCTAATGCCAATAAAAAAATAAAGACTTCATACATTATTATTGATTTTCATAACTAACCACAACTGCAACATGAAACG
>OMTC01000055.1 GCA_900313845.1 uncultured Prevotellaceae bacterium | reverse complement strand
GTACCGTTTCGGTAGATGGTCACTCGCATCTGATGAGTCTGAGATGGCCAAGTCCATGTGTAGTCGTCGCCTGTAAGCGTACCTGTGATTTGGGACGCATCAGGAGCCTGGAGCACCATGGCGTCTCTGTCGATGTCCTTGTCCTGACAAGCGGTCAGAACGAACAGTGACATCACGAACAATATGATTGATGTCTTATTCATAATAGTATGCGTTGTTATTAATAGTTCTTGTTCTGTGTGTAAAGTCCCGGTACGTAGAATAACTGGATGTATGGCACAGGGAAATATTCGTTCTTGTCTGGAGTGAAGTGTGCGTCTTTGTAGTATTGAGCGTATGTCTGTCCGTCGTACTCGCAGTTCTGCTCCACTTCGAAGTACTGGTTGAGGGTCTTGGATGCAATGCCCCAGCGTCGGAGGTCGAAGAATCGGCTGTTCTCCATTGCCATTTCCAGACGACGCTCCCACTGCAGGCACTGGCGTGCTTTTTCCTTCGTGGAGAAGTAGGAGGCAGGATAGAGGGCGATGTCGCACTGGTTGGCTGCATAGTTGATGTGCTTGCCGATGCTGTTCTTCGCACGCTGACGGATGTCGTTGATGATGGTGCGAGCTTCTTCCAAAGAACCTGTCTCGATCAGCGCCTCTGCGCGCATCAGCATCACGTCGGTATAGCGAAGGACATAGTCGTTCTGTCCGAATGCCTGCCAAGGATTGTCGTAGTGCTCACCCTCGCTGCGTCGTGGCACTTCCTTCAGGGAAGCATAGTATCCGTAGGTGTTAGGGGTGCGGCTGTTGTCCTTGGTCATGGTGTATTCAGCCTCATACTTATAAGGGAATGTAGGCATGCCAACGGTGTGGAAGAGACGTGGGTCCCATTTCTGATCGGTAGGAACGCCATTGATAGGGTAGGCTGTTTGCTTGTTGTAGTCGTCGAACATAGGCAGACCGTCCTTGGTCTTGAAGGCATTGACCAGGTTCTGCGATGGCTTGTGGAAGTCCCAACCACAGGACCAGATGCCCCAGCATCCATTCAGCATGTTGCTCCAGTTTGCTCGTCCGAAGAGGGTGTTGTCTTCCTCGTAGTTGGAATGTTGCACAGCGAAGATGCTCTCCTTGGAGTTCTTGTATTCAGGCAAGAACATGTCGCCATAGTCCTCGAGGTAGCCATAGCTGGATTCCTGGACTTCCTTGGTGTATTTGAGCACTTCTTTCATGTAGTCGTTGTTGATGTGGCTCACTCCGGTGTTTGCCTCATAGCCATCACCCCATGCCCATGTCAGGTAACATTTTGCCAAATAAGCAGCTGCGGCAATCTTGTTGGCGCGTCCGCCCTCGCTTTGAGTAACTGGCAGTTTGTCGTAGGCAATCTTGAAGTCGGCAATCATCTTGCTCATCAGCTCGTCGTGAGTGAAGGCGTTGTTAGGTGTCTGCTCCTCAGTGTGGTTCTTATAGACCTCTTCATCAACCCATGGTACTTGGTACCACAGCTGGATGAGCTTGAAGTAGAAATGAGCACGAAGGAAACGCACTTCGCCTTCGCGGATGTTTCTTGTTTTCTCATCGAGTTTGTCGCCATGTTCCTCCAAGGAAACCAGTGCACGGTTGCAACGGCTGATGGAGCAATACAAATGGTACCACATCTCATCCATGTGGTCAGGAGTAGATGCAGTCAGTGTGGACCACACTTCGAATGGGTGGTAGTTGGTGTCGGTGGTACCTGAGCCTCCCTTGTAGGAGTCGTCGCTTGTGAGGTCGCCGTATGGCCAAAGGTTGAACGGATAGGTGTACCAGTCGTCTCCCAACTTGGCATAGGCTGATGTGACCATCTTGTCGGGCTCGCTCATGGCAAGTTCCTCGCTGATTACGCCTTGTGGCTCCACATCGATGAAATCGCTGCAAGACACAAAAGCGCCACTTAAGAGGCAGAGGACTGAGAGCGCGTAAATATTTTTATATATCTTGGTTGTCATAATATCTCGTTGTTTTTTATGAATGTTTCGTTTATAATTCGTAGATAGGCTTTTCATATCATCGATATCCTTAGCGTTCTCAGAATCCTAATTGAAGTCCAAATGAGATGGAGGTGGTGTTAGGATAAGCCCAGTTAGGGTTCTCAGGGTCGCTGCAAGTGAGTGAGCTGCTCTTGATGGTAAGCAGGTTCTGTCCGGAGAGGTAGAAGCGTGCGCTACTCATCTTGAATCTTTCAAGTATCTTGCTGGACAGGTTGTAGCCAATCTGAATCTGACGCAACTTGGCGTATGAACCATTCTCAACGAAGTATGTGGAGGCTCTTCCTTCATTGCCAGTGTTGTTGGTGGTTAACGCAGGGATGCTGCTTCCAGTGTTGGCTGTGGTCCAAGCGCCCAGCATACGGTTACCCTTGTTGGAACCAGCGTCGGTGATGGAATAGAAGTCGGTTTGGAACTTCTGGTTGTTGTAAACGTCTTGGCCAGCCACTCCTTGCCAGAACATGGTAAAGTCGAACTCCTTGTAACTCAATTCAACGTTCAAGCCCCAAGAGAAGTTAGGCACTGGGTTGAAAATCCATGTCTGGTCGTGCTCGTTGATGACACCGTTGCCATCGAGGTCGGCATATTTCAGACCACCCACACGAGCGTTCTCCTGTCCGCTTGCCAGCACCTCTTCACGGTTCTGGAACAAACCATCCACCACATAACCTACGATGCTGCCGTATGGGCGCTTCGACTCCACAAGGTTCTCCTTCGATGTATGTACGTAGGAACCAGTGGTTGTTTCAGGCAGATAAGTCACTTTCGAGCGGTAGAAGTCGAGGTTACCGTTCACGTTGTAACGGAAACCATAATCAGTGGTGTGGCGATAGCCAAGGGCGAATTCCATACCCCAGTTCTTCAGACTTGGACCATTGAGCCAAGATGCGCCACCCTCACCCATCGAACCTAAGTAAGCAGGGTTGATAAGCATGTCTTTCACTTTCTTGACATACACATCGTATGTACCGTAGATGGAACCGTTCAGCAAGGTGAAGTCGAGACCACCGTTCCACTGTTCTGTGGTTTCCCACTTCAAGTTGTTGTTCTGAGCCTGAGTAGCACGATAACCTGAAGGGAACACACCCGAACCTTGGAGTGCAAGGTCGTAGGCAGTCGATTCGTTACGACCACCACCGTATGTAGCGGCGTAAAGACCATAGCGTGCATAGTTGGAGATAGCTTGGTTACCAGTCTGTCCCCAAGAAACGCGAACCTTCAAGTCGTCGAGCCATTCTTGGTTGAGGTGCTGCGAAAGACGGTAACCCAATGTGAATGCAGGGAATGTACCGTAGCGGTTGTTTTCACCAAAGCGGCTACTACCATCTCGACGAATCGTGAACGAAGCAAGAAGGAGGTCTTTCCAGTTGTAGTTGACTTTGCCGAAGAAGGAAACGAGATGATAACCTTCCTCAATACCACTGGCGCGTTGTGTGCCAGTTGCTGCATTAGGCCACATGTATTTGTATTTCTCTATGTCGAACATCTGGGCATAGCTGTTGAAGTCGTCGCGTGTCTGACTGTAGAGCTCGATACCGGCAAGAAGGTCGAAAGTATGCTCAACGCCAATGTTGAAGTTGTATGTGGCAGTGTTCGACCATGTCCATTTCATGTCGTTAGCTTGAGAAACCGTGGTGGAAGGTGTGTCGTTGTTCACCACGTCGGAATGCCAAGTATAAGTGACGGAATGTATGAATGCTGCATCGTAGTCGATACCGAAGTTCGAACGGAGCACCAAACCCTTCAATGGGTTGATGTCGATGTAGCCATTACCGAAAATACGCCACACTTTCAATGCGTTGTCGCGGTTGTGCTTCAGTTCGCGCAAAGGGTTCTGACGGTCACTCATACCGCCGACAGGACCGGAGAAAGTGGTGTTGTCCTCTTCATAGACTGGCAATGTAGGCGCCATCTTGAGGGCGTTTTCCATTGGTGCGCAATCCACTTGGTTCGTATAGGTGATGGTCAGGTTCTCACCCACGGTAATCAGCTTGTTCACCTTGAACGAACTGTTCACACGTCCAGCGATGTTCTCGAAGTTAGTGTGCTTCAGAATACCCTGATTGTTTTTGTATCCCAAGGACATCAACAAGGTGCTGCGCTCTGTGGCATTGCTCAGGGAGAGGTCATAACTCTGAAGGAATCCCGTGCGCGAGATATTATCCAACCAGTCGGTGTCACTGTAACGCATGGTCTTCTTGTCGTTGAGATAACCATTGTATCTACCGTTGACTACGAAGTCGCGCATCTGTCCTGTGGCAGGGTCATACGCTTGGATGTTTGTGCCCTTGTCGGCATGCAAAGTCAGACCGTAGTTGTTGGCATACTGCTCAGGATCTAATCCGTCGTTCATGGCAGCTTGAGCCATCGCCCTCGCATATTCAGCGGAGTTCGACAGCTTCATCATCGACTGGCTGCTATAGAACTGAGCTGTGGCATTGGCAGAGAAATCTATTTTCACCTTGTCGCCCTTCTTGCCCTTGCGAGTAGTGATGATAATCACACCATTGGCAGCACGGGAACCGTAGATAGAAGCGGAGGCAGCATCCTTCAATACCTGCATCGACTCAATGTCGTTCATGTTGAGGGAGTTGAGCGTTGCAGTCGTTGGTACGCCATCAATGATGAAAAGAGGGTCTTGTGAGGAGTTGAACGAACCGATACCACGGATGCGGACCGTACCTGTGCCTGAAGGCGAACCATTGGATGTGATGGTCATGCCTGGCACCTTACCTTGCAAGGCACGCATAGGGTCGGTGTTGGCAGCGGTCTTCAGTTCGTCGGTCTTCACAACCGACACTGCACCCGTCAAGTCTGCCTTACGCTGGGTTTGGTAACCCACCACCACGATTTCCGACAATTCCGAGGTGTTCTCTTTCAGTGTCACCTTCATGCCCTGCTGGGCAGGTACTTCCAGTTTGTCGAAGCCGATGAAGGAAATGACAAGCGTCGTTCCAGGGGCTACTTTGAGAGTGAATTTGCCATCGAGGTCCGTTACCGTACCGTTCGATGTGCCCTTCTCCACCACCGTTGTTCCGGGGAGTCCTTCGCCGAACTCATCAACCACAGTGCCAGAGATTTCCGTTTGCGCGTACAATAAAGTACCCGCAAAGACGAGCATTGCGCTCAGAAGCAATCTTTTTAGATGTCTCATTTGCTTGATTGTTTTTTGTAGGTTAGTACTAGTGTTTGGAAAATTCGATTCAAAGTTATGATTAAATAACGTGTTGCTCTGTCATTTATCGTTCATCGGTACGCAAATATGTTGCAAAGTAACATTTTTGCGAGGGAATGAATGATTCCTGTCATTAGAACCACGCCCTTTGTCCTAAATTTGCATCAGGAAACAAAAGTGTGGACGAAACGTATTCATCTTCGAACATGGTCTGCGACAACCAAAGAATAGATGATACGTCAGTCCACACCATTATTATATATATAACATGATGAAGTCCTATACTCTCTATTCTCATTCCCAAGGTCGCAGTTTGGTCCGAAAAGAGTCAGACACCCTTAAATCTGAAAAATAGTATTAGCTTTTCCCATTCATATCCTTCAGACCAAGGGTCAAAGGTCTCAAGTCAAAGGTCTCAGGTCTTAGGCTTACCATCTGGAAGGTATTTTTCATTTTTCACTTCCCTTCCCCTCGGGGGAGCTGGAGGGGGCTTCGAGAGCTTCTGGATGAACAACCGAAGACATTTGCAAAAGTACAAAATAATTAGGAAAAACAAAATAAACCAGACAAAAAATGATTGGGGGCTTCAATAAATTACCTTTTTTGGAAAGGTAGATGGAACTCTTTTGCCCACACGGCATGCGATTTTCGAGAAACAATCAACACAGCAGCAATGTGGGTTCAGAACAATATTTGACGTCTCAAAATTTTGGTAATTGGAGATTGTTCTGTATTTTTGCATGCCAAAAATGAGGTGATGCTGGTTCATTCGGAAACAAAATAGTCTATGGAACGTCAGTCGAATATGGAATTGCTGAGACTCGTCGCTATGATGATGATTCTGGTGATGCACATGGACTATGGAGCTTTCGGTCTGCCTACGGCGGAAAGCGTGGAGAATGCACCAATGACGACATTTGGCAGGATATTTGTGGAACATTTGTGCCTTGTGGCAGTGAATGTGTATGTGCTCATTTCGGGTTGGTTCGGCATTCGTCCCAAGATGAAGAGCTTTGTGCGACTGATGCTGCAAGTGGCTACGTATTCCATTATCATCACGGGTGCTTTCCTGTTGTTGGGAAAGACTACTTTCAAGATTGGCTATGTGACTGATATGCTGATAATTGGCAAGCAGTATTGGTTTGTGGTTTCCTATCTTTTGCTCTATCTTGTTTCTCCCATACTCAATACTTTTGTGGAACATAGTTCGAAGCGTGAGTTCCAATGGATGTTGCTCGTTTTCTTCGGTTTCCAGTTCGTTTACAGTTGGATTTTTGGCTTGGAGGAATTTGCGGGCGGCTATTCCGCTTTGTCCTTTATGGGTTTGTATCTGTTGGCACGATATGTGAAGATATACGAAAACGATAACGATAACGAAAGACGAAAAACGAAAGACGAAAACGAAAGCAGCCATCCAGATGGCATCGCTTCACGCTTCACAGCACTCCGTGCTGGTTCCAAGTTTGGCTACGCCGAGCTAAAGGTTCAAGTTTGGCTACGCCGAGCTAAAGGTTCAAGTTTCAAGAATCCTTTTAAATCCTTTAAATCCCTGACACGCTTCTCATTCTCAAAATTGCTTGCGTTATACCTGTTCATCGCTGCCATCACCGCTTTGTTCGTTTTTCTTGCCTACGGTTGGAAAGGTGATACTATTGGCGATGCTTGTGCTGGAATATTTGCGCATTACAACAGTCCGTTTATCGTTGTGTCATCGTTGGTGGTACTTTTGATGTTTTCGAAACTACAGTTTCAGAGCAAGGTCATCAACTATCTATCCTCATCCGCTTTTGCAGTTTATCTGATACATGCGCATCCATTGTTATGGGATGAATACCTCAATCTTTTCCCACCTATCTATGCCAAATACCCTAATCTGCTTGGAGTTCTCCTGATGATGCTCGTGGCAGTCATCATCTTTTTCCTTTGCATTGCCATCGATAAGATACTCAGCCCCCTCCGTCTCCCCCAAGGGGGAGGGAAACCATCCGGACGGAAAAGCTAAAGCCTTAAAAGATAACAATTCTTCATCTATAATCTTTATTTAAAATGAAACCTTTCTATTATTTGTTTTTATTCCTTTTATGCATGGGGACTGTGGCTCAGGCACAGGCTCCTGCTTTTCCTGGTGCTGAAGGTCATGCTCGCTACACAACGACGGGTGGACGCGGCGGAAATGTGTATCATGTCACGACCTTGGCAGACGATGCGAGTGGTAGTACCAGAGGTTCGCTTCGCTGGTGCTTGAAGCAGTCGGGACCTCGCACGATTGTGTTTGATGTGAGTGGCTATATAGACCTCGTTGCTGACCTCACCATTCAGGAGAACACTACCATTGCTGGACAAACAGCACCAGAACCTGGCATCACGCTTCGATATTACACGGTGAGGCCTAATGGCAACAACATCATTATCCGCTTTATCAGATGCAGAAGAAGTCAGGTGAAGGATGTGAACGATGGTGCCGATGCCATCTGGACGCGTGAATACAGCAATCAGATTCTCGACCACTGTTCCTTCAGTTGGAGTATCGACGAGGTGGCTTCGTTCTACGACATGAACTGCTTCACGATGCAGTGGTGTACCTTGGGAGAGAGTCTTAACAATGCGGGACACTCGAAGGATGCTCACGGCTATGGTGGCATTTGGGGTGGCAAGCTGACCAGTTTCCATCATAACCTCATCACCCATGTCAGCAATCGTTCCCCTCGTTTCAATGGTGCTCGTTACATGAAAGACATCTACAAGAGCAATCCGTACTACAGCACCTACAATTGGGAAAATGCTGTGCAGGCAGAGAATGTGGATATGCGCAACTGCTTGATTTACAACTGTAACTCGGGTTGCTACGGAGGTCCTGGCGGTGGATACATCAACATCGTGAACAACTACTACAAGGCGGGTCCTGCACGAACAAGTGACAAGCAAGTAACGAAAGTGACGGTGGGTGCGAGTAATAATTCCACTTCTGCAGCATTGACTGGTTTGACCAGTCGCTACTACATCAATGGCAATTATGTCACTGCGGCAGGTTCTGCGGCTGCCAATTACGACTGGACAGGCGTGACCTACGATTCTGGCGTTTTCACCATCAATGGACAGAAATACAGTGTTGACCCTAACCACTATTATGGAAGTGGCGTGACGTACGTAAAGAACTCTTCCGACGTGGATTGTGTGAAAATCAAGCTTGATGCACCTTGTCCTACGGGTGACGTCACTACTCACTCTGCCCAGAATGCATACACGCAGGTGATGGCATACGGAGGTGCTTCGCTCTATCGCGATGCCGTGGATGAGCGATATATGAGGGAGGTGAAAAACGGTACG
>OMTC01000122.1 GCA_900313845.1 uncultured Prevotellaceae bacterium | reverse complement strand
AAGGGACTGATAGACCTCATCAACGCCCCTGCTGGTACTCAGAACTCAGCTCTTCCTTCCCTATACTCGAATCGAACACCCGTTCTGTTGGCTACGATACAGATTAGGACGGTATGCCAGATGAATGGAAAAAAGCCAATGGCAAACAGGTCGCTACTAAGATTCTGAATCGATAAAGACTGGTATCAAGCATACAACGTCGTAAACGATAATTCCCTTCCAAGTTCCATAGTGTGAAGCTTGGAAGGGAATTTTTAGTTCATCTGATTGCTCAGTAGTTTACTCTATGATTGGTTATTCCAACTCACCTGTGAAACTGATGAAGTCACGATTGTAGGAACGAACACTGACGGTGCTGGAACCATTGTCGTAGATTTCGATGAGGTAAGTGTATCTGTCCTCGTCGTTTTCCACATTGAGCGTGAGAGTGGTGCGTTCTTTTCGATTGTTGCGCTCTTGCTTGTAGGATTGGATACGTTCACTAAAATTCAATCCTTTGGAATTGCTGCCTCCGTAGGGATTGACGGAATAGGCATTGCCGAGATAAGGTAGATAGGAGATGAGCGAGTCGTTCCTCACTTCCACATTCCACACTGATGTGAGGAAGCGATTGCCATAGCGCAGTGTTTGCATGTCGCGAATATCAATCTTGAATGTTCTTGCTGCCAAGCACTCGGCAACGTGCTGGCGAGTTTGAGCAAGACGCTCTTCCTTGGTAAGTCCTGATGTGGCGCATCCCACGAAAATGAAAAGTGAAAAGAGAAAAGTGAAAAGAGAAAAAGCCTCACCCCCGACCCCTCTCCAATGGGCGAGGGGAGTAGATAGTGAAAAATGAAATGAGAAATGCTTTTTATTCATAGGATTAATATTTAGTGTTTTGCTGAGAGATTTCGATAAACTTTAAACGCTAAGCTTTAAACGTTTTTGCAAAGATACATTTTTTTTCTTTTTTCTTTTGTTTTTTCTTTTCTTTCTTTTACCTTTGCAAAAATAAATCAAGTATTTAAGGTTTCAGGGACTTTAAGGATGATAAATGGTTTTATCATTACCTACACCAAACACGCATTTTGACACTCAACACATACAAACTTAAAATAACACGCGCAATGAAGAAATTATTGATATTATCGGTTCTTAGCCTTGCTTTTGTGGCATGCGGTGGAATCTACAAAGAGACCTACCGTGAGGCTTACGACTACAGTAGTGGTGGTTATTACTATAATCGCCCTGATGGTGGTTACAATGTGCTTTTCCGTAAGGGAAGCAGAAATGGTGGTTACTATAATAGGCGCGACCGTGACTATTATGGTTATTATCTGAACGAGAATAACCGTCGTGTTGACTTTGGCAAGAATCCAGGAAATGGCTATCGTGACCCAGCTGGAGCTTATCGCAATGGTTTCCCTGGCAATACGAAGACAAATCCTGATGTGATTCAACCTAAGCAGAACAACACTCAGCAAGATGCTCGTGGTCAGAACAGAGGCACTCAGGTGGGGAAGAATGAAGTATCTCGCACTTCCGCCAATCCTGATAATAATACAAATTCTCGTTCTCGTCGTACCACACGCGACAAGGTGGATGAATCCATCAAGGAAATGACAAGATAATAAATGAAGAATAAAAGCCTCACCCCCAACCCCTCTCCAAAGGGCGAGGGGAGTAGTATGATAAATGAAGAATGAAGAATGGTCGCTTCGCTCCGAATGAAGAATACATAAACTAAAATATATTCTTCATTCTACATTCTTCATTCTTCATTTTATTTATTTCACTCCATATTTTTCTACGTATTTCCTGAACTCCTTTAGGTTACCATGAAAAACATTAAGGTCCACGTGACTCATGTCTTTGTATTGAATGCCGTTGACTGTTCCTTTACAACTCATTTGCCAAAATCGCCAATCACATTCAGTCTCAGGGTCTTGCGCCGTTTTATTGTAGTTGGCAATCCAACAATCGTATTCCTCTAATTCTGTGCCAAGAGCAAATCTCAGATAGTTGTTTTTGTTCATGTAGATGATGGGGCGCACGCCAAAATGCGCTTCGATGGCATGCAACCATTTCAGTGCCATCGATACGTATTCCACACTATGTTGCGTGAGCGCATGGTCTTTGTAATCATCTTCCATGTCGAGCACAGGAGGGAGGTCACCCTTTTCCATTTGAACATTGGCAATGAAATTCTCGATTTGTTTCTCAATGGGTTCGTAACGCAAGAAATGGTAAATGCCCACGATGATGCCACATTCACGTGCAGCCTCATGGTTGCGATAATAGAAAGGATCGATGCGATAGGCACCGTCGGTAGATTTCATGAAGACGAAGTGAACGGGTTGTAAATAGTTCACTTCAGCATTTCCAAAGTAATAGCCCGTGATTCCATCCGACCGTTCGTCCTTGCAGATGCGTCCGAGAGAATCGGAACGCAAGGATAGATTACCCCAATCGATGCTATGCTGAAAACGAGATACATCGATTCCATAGACACGTTCACCAATGGTAAAAGGATTGCGCAAGGATAACGTGTCGTTATCCCATCTGCCAAAGACAATGCTATCGGACGAAAGAATAAGTTTGCCAACGCCTTGACGTTTGCCTTGATGCCATCTGCCAATGAAAGTGGAGTCGTTTATCCCGTATGTCATTTTCCCGTAACCATCGGGAACGTAATTGCGCAAACCACCATAATAACTATCTTTGTCGCTCAGTAGCGTGCCTTTGCTGAGCCTTCCGTTTTTCCATTCACCTGTCAGGCGATTCCCTGCAGTTGTGATGAGCATACCATAGCCATTGGGTTGTCGGTCTGCACTGATTTCGCCGTGATAGGTGGAACCGTCAGCAAGGTGGAGCGTGTCGCTTTTCTGGTAATGTTGGCTGTTGGAGCCGTAATAGTGGTGGTCGATGAAAAGATAACCGACGAAACCGAGAAAAATGCCAAGAATAAGGAAAAGGATGGGCGTGAATTTATCCCTTTGCCCCTCCTTGTGTGGGAGGGGGGAAGAGACACTGGTGATGGTTTGTTCTTTTTGCTCTTTTATATGATTGTTCATTTGTTTAAAGAATTAATGATTGTCTGTTTGTTGACTCTTCATGAGTAATTGAAAGAGAGTCTCTGCAACTATCTATCTCCCTCCCTCACAGGAAGGGTAAGAGGTGGGCTCATATATGATTAGCTCTCTTGGAAGTGCAATCTTCTTTGCCTCACCGCGTTCCCCTTCGATGGTATAGAATTTGGCAAGGTCGGAAGAAAAGTGCTGGGTGAATGCTTCACGAATTCGTGCACACTTCTCATTGATGGAATTGTCCATCACGGTGTTGGTTACGTTTGTAACACTTTGTTTTGCCTTTTCAGTTAGTTTCCCTTTCTTCAACTTTTGATAGATAGACTCCAACTCACCTCGATAGTCTGGCAGATTCTTGAATGGAATGCCGTTTGGGTAGCGGAGATAAAGCAGATAAACCGTTTTCACGATGGGAGTCATTTCTATTTCAAGATTGTTATAATCGGGAAGAAAAAGACGATAGTCTTGGGTGATGACCAAGCGACTGAGTTTTTTCTTTTCACTGAAATAGTTCTGAACAATGGCACGTCCTATTCCTTTCATTTCCAAACGGTTCATGCGGTCTTCAATCTCTGCTAATAGTACCAGCACTTCTTCGTCAATCAGTTTTTCGTCGATAGTAGGAACGGTATTGCTATCTTGGTGCGCATGATCGAGATGAAAGAAATGGAAAAGACTGTCTAACAATCGATTTTCGGCTTTCTTTTCCTTTTCCTCGTATGTGAGCATGGGGAAATCCAGATCATTTCCCAAGTCAGATTTTGTGCCGTAATAAGGAAGAGTTCCCGTTTCAGTAGTCTTCAAAACTTGCATGGGAGGAATGAAACGATAGATTTCCAAGGGAGCGTTTCGAAAAAACAATTCCAGTTGGTGCTCATCTTTATAGGGAATCTGGAGTCCCTTGTATTGGAATCGTCCCCCCTTTTCATGGTCGAAAAACAGAGTGTGACGCTTGAAGAAAAGAAGCGATGGTCCGATGTCTTTACGTTGGAGAGGATAGACAAGATGGTTGAGTATCAACGAATTGATGTCGGAATCGGGAGCAAGCACATCGGCTGCGTATGGAGCTTGATAGTTTCTGACTTGCAGAAAATAGAAGGGTAGATAAATGAAATGATACTTGCGCCGAGCAAAGTTCTCCTTGATTTGTTTGTAGTTCGCACGAATGAAATTATTCACAGCCACGTCGTATTGCCCTTCAATGTAGATGACTTGAAGAGGGTCTTGCTCAAAGGGCAAAGAACTAAGTGGAAGTGTGAAAATCATTGTCGTGTATGTCGTTTTTTTGTGTATATGCAAAATTACGAAAAATTGGTGAGAAACGATAAGGTTGGCTCAACTTTTTATGCACATTTCAAATTTCTGCAAGGGTTGCAAAATGGATTCTACAAGGGTTGCAAACAGATTTTTCGTCATTTCTTCATGTAGGTTTTATAATTTTGCAAGCAAAAATACAACAATAGAATAAAACCGAAAATTAAATTCATTATGAGTGAAAAAGAAAAAATGGACGACTTCTTAGGAAAGTTGCAATTCAACATAGAGGACAAATCGAATAATATCATCAAGGTGATTGGTGTAGGTGGTGGCGGAAGCAATGCTGTTCGTCACATGTATAAAGAAGGTGTTGAAAATGTTTCGTTCGTCGTATGCAACACCGATAGTCAGGCATTGGCTCACACCGATGTCCCTTTGCGTCTCCAATTGGGAACCGAGGGACTGGGTGTGGGCGGTGATCCTGAAAAAGGGCATCAGGCAGCTGAATACAGCATCGATGACATCAAATCTCTCTTCAATGATGGTACGCAGATGGTTTTCATCACTGCGGGAATGGGTGGTGGCACAGGAACAGGTGGTGCCCCTGTCATAGCCAAGGTTGCGAAGGACATGGGAATTCTTACGGTGGGAGTCGTGACACTTCCTTTCCGTTTTGAGAAGCGAAAGCGCATTGAGAAAGCATTGCAGGGAATGACAGAACTGAAGAAATGTGTGGACTCGTTGCTTGTCATCAATAATGAACGACTTATCGACACATATAGCGATGGGATGATAACGATAGATGAGGCATTTGCTAAAGCGGATGATATACTTGCTACTGCCACCAAAACCATTGCGGAAATCATCACGAAGAAGGGAACGGTGAATCGTGATTTCTGCGATGTGAAAAGTGTAATGCAGGATGCGGGTTCGGCTGTGGTGTCGATAGGAAAGGCAAGTGGAGAAAACCGAATCTATAAGGCTATGGCAAATGCATTGACATCACCGCTTTTGGACAATGTGGATAAACGTCGAGCTAAGCGTTTGCTCTATATTATCTATTCGAGCAAATCCAAACCTGTTGTGATTAGTGAGACAGCAGAAGTGAATGACTTCATGGATGAATTGGATGATAATCTGGAAGTGTTTTGGGGACTTTATGAGGATGACACCTTGGAAGATGAGGTAAAAGTGGCAATCATTGCTACGGGATTTGATACCGAATCTGTTTCAGTGCAGGCTCGACAGGATGATGAGGATAAGCAACGGATGATTGACTTGATGCGGGAAAAATATTATGGAAAAAGTCGGAGTGTCCCCAAGGCTTTTGAACAGGAATTGCCTTTTGAAGAAGATAAGAAAGAGGAAAAAAACATTGATTCTGAAGTAGAAGAAAATAAAGATGCTGTA
Source organism: uncultured Prevotellaceae bacterium (assembly GCA_900313845.1). Classification (GTDB taxonomy): domain Bacteria; phylum Bacteroidota; class Bacteroidia; order Bacteroidales; family Bacteroidaceae; genus UBA3839. The sequence continues at coordinate 468 of OMTC01000122.1, read as the reverse complement.
GGAGAAGAAACAGAAAGCGATGAGACAAAAAAAACAGATGCGGACTCTCCATCTTCTGTTTCTCGATGGAAAAACCGCATCTATCATTTATTCAAAACAATCTTAGACGAGGAAGTCGATGAAGAATAAGCGCTTCGATTAAATGAAGAACCTTTAGTTCGGCGTAGCCAATGAAGAATGATCGCTACGCTCCGAATGAAGAATTAAAATTACATAAGCTAAAATACATTCTTCATTCTTCATTCTACATTCTTCATTTTAAATACTTCATTCTTCACTTTTCAGTGGATTCCATCCCTGAGCTTTGAGTTCGAATTCATTGCCATCGCGAGTGATAAGCGCAAGACCGAGTTCGGGTTTTGTGATATGTCCTATGAGCTTTACGTCTTTGATGTTGCTCACTTTTTCATGGTCGGCGATTGGCACCGTGAACAGCAATTCGTAGTCCTCACCACCATTCAAAGCACA
>OMTC01000444.1 GCA_900313845.1 uncultured Prevotellaceae bacterium | reverse complement strand
ATTGTTCTTCATCTTTCCTTTGGTTGTGCTGAACCAATCCTTTGCTTTTACTGAAAAACTGAGCCCTCAGTGTTTTTCAAGCGAGGGCTCGTTATCGCAACGGCGAGCGCTCGTAGTATGTATAAACGCCAACAGCCTCCCTCAAGTCGTTACTGAGGGAGGCTGTTGTTAGGCTAAATTCTAACCTCGCGGTCCGAATTTAAAAAAATCATTTACTAACTAATCTAAACTAACTTATATATTAACTAACCCTTTTGTGCTAATCTTGAAATGTCATTTTTTCTTTTGACACTGCAAAGGTACGACCTTTTTTAGCTACTTGGCATGAATTTCGTTCATTTCATTGTGAAAATAGTTCAAAAGTGAAAAAAGGACGAATTCATCGGGTGTTTTTTATCATTCAATAGGACCGATTCGGAGTCTGAGAGGTGAATTTCCCAATATCATATTCACTGTTTCAACCACATCAGAAATATTGATAATCCCATCAGTGTTCACGTCTGCATTCAGTTCATAGAACGTGCCAACAGAGGTATTTCCTAAAATGTAGTTCACCATCATCACAACATCAGAGATGGTTACGGTCTTATCGCGGTTCACATCTCCATAGTAATCCATCTCAGCACTGAGCACAACAGGGGTGCTTGGCATCCCAACGCAACCATCAGACGTAAACTTCACCGTTTGGTTGGGAGTTAATCCATATTCATAGTCAGCATCATAGTCATGTAGTTTGAAACTGAGGGCTTTGCTGATGGTCGCAGTGTTGCTGTAGATTCGGAATGTGCCATAAGCAGGGGTGTCGAAATAGCCGATTCCAATGCAAACGCCTCCGTTGAACACACCAATCGTTTTGTTGGTGTAGTCTTCAAGGGGTGTGCCATTGAGTTTTACGATGCCATAAGCCGTCATGTTGTATTGATAATCGTATGGATTCACTTTCCAAGGAGAAAGAATGGTGAACATACAATCGTCTGCAATACTTTCTGTTCCTTTCACATTCAGCGCTTTTGCTTCCTCATCGATACTGACACCTATGCATTTGGTGGTTTCATTGGTTGCATCTATGTAGGAATCTCCCAATGCCAAAATTTGGATGGTGCCTCCACTGATGCTTGCATTTCCTCCGTTGTTCACAGTGGATGCCGTTTCGTTCTTCACTTTGATTCCTTTGGTTCCGTCTCCTTGTAGCACAATGTCGATGTTTCCGCCCGAAATCATCATGGCATAGTTGGCACGCATGGCATAGCTATCCACACCTTTCACAGCGATGTTGATATATCCGCCGCTGACATTCAAGATGCTATCCGCTTTCAGTCCTTCGGAATTGTTCACGACATTGATGTTCAGGTTTCCTTCTTCAATCTTGATGACACCATAGTCATCCGCATCCACGCCGTCACCTCCCACATTCGTGATGTTCACCGTACCTCCCTTCATGAGGAAATAGTTGTGCTCATTGTTCTCTTTCCCTTTTCCGCAGTGGAGTCCGTCGCTGACCGCCTCCAGTACGTTGATGCAGCCTACATCCGACTTCAGTTCCATGTATTCCTTTGAAGCAATGGCGTGTTTCAGCTTTCCTCTCACATTCAAGGTACCACTACCTTCGAATTCAGGGTGCCCAGAGAAGTAGAAAGCCGCTTTCTGTGCGCCTAAGGCTGCGTCGGAGAGCATGTTCACCGTTCCAGGCACGAGGACCACTGCAATGCGTTTTCCACATTCCACGTCGATGGCTGCTCCACCATGATTGTTGGTGAGATTCACTCCGTTCAAGCGCAGCGTGAGTTTATAGGAACCATTGATGGTGAGTGAACCATCGGAAGAGCTACCCGACACCGTGTAGGTGTATTCAGTAGTCAGGTTGGTGGAGAGAATGATGACGTCGGCGCCGTTCACTTGGTAAGTGACATCCGTTATACTTTCAGGAACAATGACACTTGCACTCGTTCCACTGAATGTGATGTTGATTTGTGCTTCAGCTGTTGTGGAGACGAACAGCAGAGCGAGGATTATCTTGAGGAAGTGGTTCATTGTACTAATATTTTTGAATGTTTACCGTTTTCAGTTTTTACAATATAAATGCCTTTGGTGAGTCCCGTGGCACGAGACGAAACGAATTGTCCGCTCAGTGAGTAATAGCCTACGATCTTTCCCATAGCGCGTTCATTTGTTTCGTTTTGAACCAACTCGATTGCGGTGCTTTCTTCGTCAAGCATCTCAGAGAGCGTGAGCAGACGAGGTTTCGCAGCAGAACCTTCTATGCCCATGCCGAATGCTTGGCTTTCCTCAATGCAATAGACCGTTCCATCCGTGTTGTCGATAGCGCGGAACACGATGTTCTCATCTCCATTTCCGTAGATGCTCAAATAGAATCGTCCATCCACCACCTTGCTGATGCCTCGGCATTCTTCGTTGGCGTATGCCATGAGTGTGAACTGCTCAGCATCCACCATGTTCCCGTCAAGCATCAGTTGGGCAATGAGTCCCATGACGTTTGGATAAGCATATTTGTCGAAAGCGACTCTTTCTGCATTTGCCTTGCGAATGGCAGCTTTCCGAAGTTTCACGGCTACACTTGGCTGTGCAAATAGCAGTGTCTTGGCATTGATGGTCTTGAAGAGATAGCCCTTGCCCGTTTCCAAAGAGGAAAGAGTACCTGTCCAAGAACCATTTTCGT
>OMTC01000385.1 GCA_900313845.1 uncultured Prevotellaceae bacterium | reverse complement strand
TATACCATTTTTGATATGTTGTTTCCAATTTTTTCAATGATGAATTAGGAATGAAGTATCAGTTGTTGAAGTAACGATATAATGGTGATTGATATTGTGTTTCACACTTTTTGATGTACGAAATTGACGAATTCCTGTACTTCATCGAGAGAATGGAGTCGGACGGTAAACATCTGCTGTCCCATGGCTCCTGAGAGAATCTCTGGCATCCGCTCGCACATCATCAGTTCATGCTGGTAGGCTTCTCTCACTTCGTCGTCTGTATGCGCATATTGGTAGATGTCGCGACGGGAGGCAAAGGCACAATAATATTCGTTTTTCCAAGGAATCGACAGGGCATTTCCTGCGTCGTGCTGATAACTGGATGCAAGTTTCGATTTATCGAAGGCTATCATGTCTGCCCAGATGCGATACACATCCGTGGAGTGTGCATAATTAATCATGTCGGGCGTGTAGCCTCCTGCGGGCCTCATGTTCACTTCAAGTGCCACGAAGTCGCCTTTCACGCCTAGTCCCTCTCGCTCTGTGTCGAGACGGAAAAACTCGAGGTGGACGAATCGGCTTTTCACATGGAATGCTTTCACCGTGCGTCTGCCTAACAATGCGAGAGGTTCGGGCATTTCAGGAGTTACATAGTAGGACAAATCGAGACGTTTGTTCACGATGTCCATAATGGATGGAGGCCACACCGTCATGGATTCGAAGATGGGATTGGAGTGTGAGTCGATGATGGCATCGTAGGAACAAATATCTCCCGTGATGAATTCTTCAACGACGTATTTATCGATTGTTTCGCTGATGGAGAGGAAGTGTTGCAGTTCCTCCTCATTGTGAATCTTGTGAGTGCCGCCAGCTCCCACACCTACGTCGGGCTTTCCTATCAATGGGTAGCCCACAGCTTGAGCAAAGTTCACCACAGCCTCATGTCCCTCTGCACATCTCACTTGTCGAGCTGTAGGGATGTCGTTCTGGGTGTATATCTGCTTCATGGCAGATTTCTCCTTAATGCGACTCACCTCCTCAGCCTGGATTCCTGAGAGCACATGGAAATCAGTCCGTAGGCGGGCATCTTGCTCGAGCCAGTATTCATTATTCGATTCAATCCAGTCGATGGGTCCGTGCTTGAAAGCGAGGAATGCTACTGCACGATACACTTCGTCGTAGTTTTCCAAACTATTCACTTTGTAGTATTCCGTCAGCGAGTCCTTGAGTTCTTGTTTCAATGAATCGTAAGGCACGTCGGCGATGCCAAAGACATTTACACCATTCTGCTTCAGCCTGTTGCAGAATTCCCAATAGGTGTGGGGAAAATGTGGGGAGATAAAGATGAAGTTCATTGATATTTGAAGAATTAAAAGGCACCCTCCAGCTCCTCCGAAGATAGGGAACCATCCGGATGGAAAGCCTTTGACTATTAATTTGAAACTTGAAACAGCGCTTGAACCTTAGAACCTAACTTAACTCAGAGTTGTGCGAAATCTAAGTTCTTGTATTCCCAGTTCTTTTCAGGGTCGATGTATTCTTTGCTTTGTCCTGAGCCCTGCCAGATGAGTTTGCCTTCTCTGTAGACCTGTAGTTGCAAGAAGGGAACAGGCTTCCAGGGAGAATCGTCGAGAGGTTGCGTAGAGATGATGGTGGATTGGGTCTGATGCTCCGAACGAAGATACAAACTATTTGCATAGTTGGTGTGCACATACATGTTCTCTCCGTCCCAAAAGAGGAGATTGAGTTTGTTATCCACGCTCAGCTGAGTGACCCGCGAATCAATGAAACGGAATCGTTCCTCATCGCTCAAGGCTCTACCGAGCAACTGCTGCTGTCGGTTCACTTCATCCACCAAGAAGAAAAGAATCCGCTCCGAGTCGGTTTGTCCCTCTTGCACACTTTTGTAATCATCAAGGGAGCGAGAAATCTGGTCGCATTGAATAGTGGGGGAAAGGATGGTACCATTGTGTGCCAAAGTCCATACCCTTCCCAGCTCATCATGCTTCACGAAGGGGTGGCAATTCTCGTAGTTCATGCGTCCTATGCTTGCCAGACGGATATGCCCAATCAGATTGCTGGCATAGATGGGATGCTGTAGCCTTGTCTTCAGATAATGGCTTTCGTTTGCCATCACGGGTTCCTTTTCCATCGATACGGCATTGCCATAAAAGATTGCCAAGCCCCATCCATGTCGATGATGGAAACTATGGTTGAAGAAAACCTTCAGGAAAGGATTAACATGCAGTCGATCCCTACTACTGATTCCTATTAATTCACACATGTTGTCTCTGTTTTGATAAAGCTATTCCTTTTTCCACGAATCCCTTCGAAAATCCATGCAGAATGATATGTGCATAACTGTTCGTGTCGGGGTCGATGAATTTCCCTTTTTCGAATGCCAGCACTTCCAGCGCCTCGGGGTTGTCGGCATAGAATCG
>OMTC01000090.1 GCA_900313845.1 uncultured Prevotellaceae bacterium | reverse complement strand
GAATTCTGGATTGCGATAAAAAGGAGCCTTGATGGTTTCCTTCACTGATTTGGAAGTATATTTCTTAATTCTATGATAAGCTTTGTTGGAAGCGAAACCTTTGCCTTCAATCTCGAGGTCGATACGACTCTTGTCAAGTAACACTGTTTCTCCTTCTTTCAACTGCAGAAAGATACCATCTTTCTCGATGATAAGTTCTGCTTCAAGGTTCCCATTTGGAGACTTGAGTTTGTGCCCACCTACTGCTGATAAATTGCTCGAAATCAGCAAGCAGAGAATTGTGAGAATATTCTTTATCTTCATTTTCTTGGTTTTATTATTCAAAAGAATTCGTCTTTATTTCACTATCAATTCGTAAGGATAAGTTTTTTCTGGCTTTGGTTCTGCACCTCTGCGTCTGCCTCCCCATTGTGGTTCATACTTGTCGGCCGGACCACCCACTACCACGAGGTAAGCCTTTTCTGTTGTTCCTACATTTGGTTTGTATTTCAATTTACCATTGAAAGCGCTTTGCATTGGCAAGTAAGTTGGATTTTTGTCCTTGTCCACCAAGACGATGCCATAGCGATAGCAATCCGTTTCTTCCTTACCAAGTCCTTTAAATTGAACCGTGTGCTTTTTCCCATCTACAGGCAATTCAATCACATTGAATCCATAAGTTTCTGGGAGCATCTCTTTCACGGGCTTGATGGTCACTTGCTTGCCATTCGTCGTTTTTTCCACGTCGGTGGTGAGTTGGCATGCATGTTTCTTGTGCGTATCTTTCACACGTGGAAAATCGAACGTGATGAGACGGCTGTAGCAATCGTACATTTCGTCTGCCATCTGGCTGAGGTTCAGATTGAACATACGCATATAAGTCATGGCAGGATCTTCACCTCGTTGTCCTGCACGGAACATGTCGCCCATCATGGTGATGCCATGCTTCATGCTCCAGTACTCCAGCACATAAGGACTATGATAGATGTTTTCACCATCGAGGAAACGCTTGTGGAAGAGCTTTCGGAAGGCCTGCCAATGGTAGTTTTCGTCAGTTACCCATTCTGGATTTACTTGCCAAAGCATCCATTGCGAAGTCATCTCGAAGATGCCACCGCCTCCCCATGAGTGACCTGCGCCATCAGCACCCACTTGCGACTGGAAGGAATGTCCCAGTTCGTGCGCTATACAATTGAGTTTACGGTCCTGCACACGGTTGGGTGCAATCCAGAGTGCACCGATTTCGCCGTCGTAGTCACCACCATAGGCTGTACCCTCCAGCGAGTAATTGAGCATCACCATCATTCTGTACTTCTCTGATTTTGAGCCGGGAAGCACAAACTTCAAACTGTCGCGATAAAACTTGTAGAACGACTCGATACGTTCCAGCAGGTTTGCCTTATCCACCGTCATAGGATGTCCATCCAAGTCGGGAGCTTTTGATAGGTCATCGCCAAATCCTTTTTCCCAGAAGAGCACCACGTCGTCGGTCCATGCCATGCGGTGGTAGCTCCACTTCGAGTCCTTGTTGTTGAAATCATTGTTGCGTAAGTCCTGAGGAATGTAGATGGCTTTTCCCTCAGGCAATTTCACTTCCTGTGCAGAAGTCTGAATGCTTAAACCTAAAGTTGCGGTCCAAAGTAGGATTGTTAGTCTTAGTCTCATTTTTATGTTTTTTAGTTAGTATGTTTATTTCTGACAAAGTAACACATTTTTTTTCAATTACACATGTTTACATCTTAATAATTTTGTGTAGAATGAAGTTTTAACTGGGAGAAAACTGAATTCCCATAAAAAAGTTGTACCTTTGCATTCCAAATCAAAGAAAAATTAGATTAAAATGACTGAAAATATGATTGCTCCAGGCATCCAATATATTGGTGCCGACGACAAGGAGCTTGACCTCTTCGAAGGTCAGTATGCTATTCCAGAAGGTATTTCCTATAATTCCTATCTTATCATAGATGAGAAAGTAGCGATTCTCGACACCATCGATGCTCGCAAGACCATTGACTGGATGGAGAATCTGAAGGGTGCTCTCAAAGACCGTAAGCCCGACTATCTGATTGTGAGTCACATGGAACCCGACCATTCTTCGAATGTGAAGCTCATGCTCGATACTTATCCTAACATCAAGGTGGTGGCAAGTGCACAGGCTTTCAAGATGATTACCCGTTTCTTTGGCGTAGCTCTTCCAGCAGAACGTACCATTGTGGTGAAGGATGGCAGCACGCTCTCCTTGGGTGAGCACACTTTGCAGTTCTTCACGGCTGCTATGGTTCATTGGCCAGAGGTCATCGTTGAATATGAGCAGAAAGAAGGCATTCTTTTCTCTGCTGATGCTTTTGGCAAGTTTGGTGCTCTTTCGTATGACGACCCAGACGGATGGGCATGTGAGGCACGTCGCTACTATTTTAATATCTGTGGAAAGTATGGTGTGCAGGTGCAAGCATTGTTGAAGAAACTGGCTAACGTGGAAATCAAGAAGATTTGTCCACTCCATGGCCCTGTGCTTGAAGAAAATCTGGACTACTATCTGAATCTCTACAACACGTGGAGTAGCTATCAGCCAGAAGAAGAAGGTGTGTTTATCGCATATTGTTCACTTCATGGCAACACCGAGGAAGCTGCACTCAAGTTGGCAAGCATCATCAATAGTGATTCCGACGTGACGGTTTCCACTGCAGACCTTCGCCGCGACGATATGGCAGAAGCCATTGAGGATGCCTTCCGTTACGACCGTCTTGTGCTCGCTGCCCCAACCTACGATGGAGGTGTGATGCCGGTGATGGAAGATTTCATTCATCATCTGCAAATCAAGAATTATCAGAATCGCAAGGTGGCATTCATCGAGAACGGTTCGTGGGCTCCTATGTCGGGTAAGAAGATGCGTGAGGCGATGTCTGCACTCAAGAACATCGAGATTGTAGAGCCTATCGTAACGGTGGAATCCACTGTGAAACCTGAAACAGTGGAAGCACTGAAAGAGTTGGCAGCAAAGCTGATTGAAGGATAAAAGCCTCACTCTTCCGCCCCCTCTCTAAAGGGGTGAGGGGAGTAGATAGAAGTGAATATCATAAAAACATAAAATCAACACGTGCATCATGAAAACTAAAATTATGAGTGTTTTTATAAAGCAAATCAGCCAACGCCATTGTTGGAAGAGCAGGATGTGGGTTTTGTTCCTCATTGCTCATTCTTCACTGCTCATTCCTCACTGTTCATCCCTTTCTGCTCAAAACATTGTGCAGAATTTCAAGAATCAGTTGAGTGCTTTGCGTACATCCACTTTTAACAGCTCGAATGCGAATTCCGATTACGTGAGTCCATATTATTATCGTTTGGTTGGTCCTACCACTTACTATTCGTCTGCTGTTAGCGATGCATTTTCATTGGTTGATAATTCTTCGGATGCAGACCTCAATACCGAAATCAACCGCCAACTTACTCAGCTCTATGTCAACAATCCCGAGTTGGTGCGTCACTACGATGAGCAGTTTGAATCTGTCGATCTTGTGAAGTCGAAGAGCACAGCGCAGGAGAATATCACGAAGGAAGTGGATAATGTGTTGGCTGAGGATATGAAAGACCCTACACTTGATGCAGTGGCAGACGATGTGAAAGATATTGGTTTGCAGGTGGAAAAACCAAACTTTTGGAAGAAGACAGGTAAGTTCGGACTTCAGTTCACTCAGAATTATTTCAGTCAACAATGGTACAAGGGAGGTATCAACAACCAGTCCCTCCTCGCAAGCATCATTCTTGAGGCTAATTACGACGATACCAAGAAAATCACTTGGCAGAACCGTCTGACGATGCGTTTGGGATTTGCAACTTCTCCAGGTGACACCTGCCATAATTTTCTGACCAGCGACGATAAGTTGAACCTCTACAGCAAGTTAGGTGTCAAGGCAGCAAAGAACTGGTACTATACTGCATCGCTCGAAGCCAACACGCAGTTCATGCCAGGATACCGTGTGAACGACCCAAAGAAATATTCCAATTTCCTTGCTCCTCTCGACTTCTATTTCTCTATAGGTATGGACTATAAGCCAAAGTTCGAGAATGGAAACACCCTCTCCGTGGCACTTCTTCCACTTTCCTACAAGTTCAGATATATCAACGATGATGATTTGAATATCCACAAGTCATACAAAATGATTGGTAAGGATTTCCAGCAGGACTTCGGTTCGAAAATCGAACTACAATCATCTGTCAAGTTGGCAAAGGACTTCACTTGGAAGTGCCGTTTCTATTACTTCACTTCTTACAAATATGCTGAATCTGAGTTGGAGAATGATTTCAGTTATCAACTCTCGAAATACATCTCTACCGAGCTCTACACCCTTTGGCGCTTCGATGATAACCGTTCACGCGACTTTTGGGATCACAATCTCGGCTACTTCCAATTCAAGGAATTCTTCACTCTCGGACTGAATTATTCGTTTTAGGAAGCAACTTCCACTTCTCCATAGGGGATGAGCCCCCACATCGAGCATACATTTGTGCTGACATCATTTTGATTGCACACATGTATGCTCGTTTTTTTGTAAGCTTTCATTTTGGGAAAGCTGAACAGGCTTTTATTTTCCCTTTCATGCAATAATTCCGCAACATCTTCGTTATTTAGTCGATGAAGCGCGTTTTTTATCATATCATCAGTTCATTTTGTTTTGTCTGCATGCTGCTCTTGGCATCATGCAGCAATGAAGCTATTTCTTACAAAAAGGGGGAGCAGGCATACGCTATGGGCGAATACTACAATGCCTCCAACTTTTTCAAGAAATCCTATTCCCGAGTTTCTCCGAAAGACAAGGAGAAGCGTGCTCAGCGTGCCTTTATGATGGGCGAATGCTATCGCCACATCAACTATTCCCAAAAGGCGGTGGCAGCCTATCAGAATGCAGTGCGATATAAGCATCCCGATAGTTTGTCGCTTTTCTATTTGGCACAGCAGCAACTCAAAATTGGCAATTACAAGCAGGCAGAACAGAATTTCCGTCTCTATTTGGAAAAGGACCCTGCCAATGAATTGGCGCACATGGGACTCCTTTCATGCGAGATGGCTCCCCAGTGGAAAGCGAATCCGAATCTCTATAGGGTCAAGAAAGAAGGCATTTTCAATTCTCGCCGCAGCGATTTCAGTCCGATGCTCGTAGGTGACGAGAGTGAACAACTTGTCATTTCTTCCACTCGAAACGATGCCACAGGTGATGACTATAGCGGCATCACGGGAACTAGTTTTTCCGACCTTTTCTTGGCAAAGAAAGATGAAAATGGTAAGTGGCGACAGCCCGAAGTGGTGGAATCCGAAGTCAACACCGCCTACGAGGAAGGTGCTTGTTGTTTCACTCCCGATGGCAAGACCATGTACTTCACCCGTTGCTCTTCCGACCCTGATTATCCTCGCAATGCAGAAATCTGGCAATCCCAACGTAGCGATGCATCTTGGGCAAAACCTTCCAAGTGTGAAATCTCGAAGGATACACTTTCCTCTTTCGCCCATCCAGCCGTTTCGCCCGATGGAGAATGGCTCTATTTCGTGAGCGATATGCCAGGCGGACTGGGAGGTTACGATATTTGGAAAGTCCGCATCCTCTCCTCTGGATTTGGTGGCGTGGAGAATGTGGGTCGTCCTATCAACACTCCTGGCGATGAGATGTTCCCTACTTTCCGTCCTAATGGTGAATTCTATTTCTCCTCCAATGGGCATCCAGGTATGGGAGGACTCGATATCCTGAAAGCCACTCCCGATTCTGTGAAGGGATGGATTGTGGAAAACCTGCAATTCCCGATGAACTCCGCTGCCGACGACTTTGGCATGACCTTCGAGGGAGTATATAATCGTGGTTTCTTCTCTTCCAGCAGAAATGATGGCAAGGGATGGGACCACATTTACAGTTTCGAATTGCCCGAAATCCTCCAAACCGTCACGGGTTGGGTCTATGAGAAGGATGGCTACGAACTCCCCGAAGCACTCGTCCATCTCGTTGGTAATGATGGAACGAAGGAACAGCTCAGTGTGAAAGGTGATGGCTCGTTCACTTATGTCCTCAAGCCTGGAGTCGATTATGTGCTGCTGGGCACATGCAAGGGCTATCTCAACGTGAAGAACGAAATCCGTGTGGAGCAGAGTCAGGAAAGCGAAGAATACACACTCCAGTTCCCACTTCCTCCAATGAATATCCCTGTGCTCATTGAGAATATCTTCTACGAATTCGACAAGGCAACCCTCACCCCTGAATCCACCGAGGCACTCGACAAACTCGTTGGCATGATGGAGGAAAATTCGAATATCACCATCGAGTTGAGTTCACATTGCGACTACCGAGGCAATGACCAGTACAATGCTCGTCTGGCACAGCGTCGTGCGGAGTCCGTTGTGAATTACATGATTGAGCATGGTGTGGCAAAGGATCGTCTCACCGCAATGGGTTATGGTGAGGCACGTCCAAAGGTTATCCGTAAGAAATTGGCTGAAGCCCACTCTTTCTTGAACGAAGGTGACACCCTCACCGAAGCTTTCATCAAGAAACTCAAACCCGCAGAGCAGGAAATCTGTAACGCCCTCAACCGTCGCACTGAATTCCAAGTGCTCCGGACTACCTACGGTATGACCATCGAGGAACTTCAGAGCCAAAACAAGGAAGCAACCAAGCAAAGCGAACGGCAGCAACCAGCCAATAACGAAGACGATAATTTTATTTTTTAATGTCCAAGTTGAACCTCTCAGGCCCCTCGACTCCCCGAGGGGAGGATGAGAGAGAATAGTGAAAAGTGAGAAGTGAAAAATGCCATCCGGACGGCAAGCCTTAGACCTGAAACTTGAAACCTGAAACTTGACGAAGTCAACTTGAAACTCCCCCTTTGGGGGTCATTTACTTTCTCGTAAATTCAAAAGGTCCATAGGTGAGGTAAGGCGTATAAGTCATTTTGCCCGTACTCGTATCTGTCTTTTCCTCCTTCGAAATAGTGAAAAACACATTGTCCTCATCCGTCGGGTCCTTGCCACCTGTATATTGCAGCCATCCGTAGTGGTTAGCCGTCTTGGTGATTTCTATCATTTTATAGTCCCCTTTAATCATTGCAAATAACTCCTCGATTTTGGAATTGGCA
>OMTC01000145.1 GCA_900313845.1 uncultured Prevotellaceae bacterium | reverse complement strand
AGGTCCACCTTGAACTGGTCAACCAACTGCTCGTCGCTGCTTTGGTTTTCGAGTGCGGCACGAATGTCCTTCAGCCAGTCCTCGAGCTTGGAACCACTATCTTTCACTCCCTTGTAACGCCAATGGGCTGCCAATCCGTGCTCTGCCACATCGTCCATTCGCTCGGTGCGAATCTGCACTTCCACCCACTTGCCTTCGGGACCCATCACGGTGGTGTGGAGACTCTCGTAGCCATTGGTCTTGGGCACAGAGAGCCAGTCACGTAGGCGCTTGGGGTTGGGCTTATACATGTCGGTGACGATGGAATAGACCTGCCAGCAATCTGCCTTCTCTCGCTCCAGCGGAGAATCAAGGATGACACGGATGGCGAAGAGGTCATAGACTCCCTCGAACTGACACTTCTGCTTCTTCATCTTCTGCCAAATGGAATGGATGGACTTGGTGCGTCCCTTCACGTGGAACTTCAATCCTGCCGCAGCGAGTTTCTCTTCGATAGGCTTGATGAAATTGGCAATGTAGCGGTCACGTGAGCGCTTGGTTTCGTTGAGCTTGTCCTTGATGTGGTAGTAGGCATCATGCTCGAGGTATTTGAGGGAGAGGTCTTCGAGTTCCGACTTGATGAGATAGAGTCCGAGCTTATGGGCGAGAGGTGCATAGAGATAACTTGCTTCCGTAGCCACACGCTTGCGCTCTTCCTCTGTGCCTCGATCCTTGATTTGGCGCATGAGGTTGACTCGGTCGGCAATAATAATAAAGATCACGCGCATGTCCTCAGCAAAGGAAAGGAGGAGGTCGCGGAAGTTTTCGGTCTCGATGGAAGGGTTCTTGTCGTAGAGCTCATTCACCTTGATGAGTCCACGGATGATGTGCTCCACATCACTGCCAAACTCTGTGCCTACACGCTCGATGGGATAGCTGCCACGAGAGACGCTATCTTGCAGGAGAATGCTAATGATGGATGCACGGTTGAGTCCTATTTCCTCGGCACAGATGATGGCGGTTTGGAGGTCGAAAAGAATGGGGTTGAGGTCGAAAGAACCACGCTGAAGTGCGCCGTCCTTGACAGCTTCCTCGAGTATCTCTTTCACCTTACGGGTATCATCGTGAGACATGGTGTCGCTCACCAACTCCTGGAGCTTCTTGAAGGCTTCAACAATCTGTGTCTTTTCTTCTTCGTGTATGATTTCGTGCGTGTCCATGTGCGAATTTTTGAGTGTTGAAAGAAATTTTCTATGCAAAGATAAAAAAAAACGATGTGTTTTGATACAATCGATTAGAAAATTATGTATATTTGGCATGTCATTCCAATTTTGAAGTAAAAGTAATATAATTATTCTAACAAACACTCATATCCTATGCTTACTCAACAAGATTTGGATTTGCTGAAAAAGAAGGGCATTTCCGAGGAAAAACTCCACAGTCAGTTAGAGTCTTTCAAGACAGGTTTTCCTTTCCTGAAGCTTGCAGGTGCTGCTTCGCCAAAGCACGGAATCACGATTCCTACTGAGCGCGAAAAGAAAAGTTACTTGAAGGCTTGGGAAACATATTTGGCTGGGGAAGGAAAGGTACTGAAGTTCGTGCCTGCCAGCGGTGCTGCAAGCCGCATGTTCAAGAACCTCTTTGAATTCCTTGATGGTGCATCGGACACTCCCGACAACGACTTCATCAAGAAATTCTTCAGTCAGATTCACAACTTCGCTTTCTTCGACGAACTCGATGCTGCCTGCCAGAAGAACGAGGGTAAGAGCATCGACGAATTGGTGGCAGCTGGATGCTACAAGGCAGTGATTGACAACTTGCTCAACAGCAAGGGACTGAACTACGGCAAATTGCCTAAGGGTTTGCTGAAGTTCCACCGCTATCCAGAAGGTCCTCGCACTCCATTGGAGGAACACCTCGTGGAAGGTGCTCTCTATGCAGGTGGCAAGGATGGTAAGGTGAACGTACATTTCACTGTTTCGCCTGAGCATCGCCCATTGTTCGAGAAACTCGTTGCAGAGAAAGCAAAAGTGTATGAAGAGAAATTCGGTGTGAAGTACAACATCTCTTTCTCTGAGCAAAAATCAAGCACTGACACGGTGGCTGCTACCATCGACAACGAACCATTCCGCGACGAGGATGGCACGATTCTGTTCCGTCCAGGTGGTCATGGTGCATTGATTGAAAATCTGAACGACTTAGATGCCGACATCGTTTTCATCAAGAACATCGACAACGTGGTGCCTGACCGCTTGAAGGGCGAAACGGTGACCTACAAGAAGCTCATTGCTGGTGTGCTCACCACCTTGCAGCACAAGATTTTCGAGTATCTGAATTTGTTTGAAAGCGGTGAATACACTCACGCTCAGCTGGAAGGCATCATCCGCTTCATGCGCGACGATTTGGGCATTCGCAACCCTGCATTGAAGAATTTGGAGGATGCTGAACTCGTTGTCTATATGAAGGAAAAACTGAATCGCCCTATTCGCGTTTGCGGTATGGTGAAGAACGTTGGAGAGCCTGGTGGCGGTCCTTTCTTGGCATACAACGACGATGGCACCATCAGCTTGCAGATTCTGGAAAGCAGCCAGATTGACAAGAACAACGCTGAATACGTGAAGATGTTCGAAAGCGGCACTCACTTCAACCCAGTGGATTTGGTTTGCGGCATCAAGGATTGGCAAGGCAAGAAGTTCGACCTGACGAAGTATGTGGACCCTAAGACTGGCTTCATTTCTTCGAAGTCGAAGAACGGTAAGGAACTGAAGGCATTGGAACTCCCAGGACTTTGGAACGGTGCCATGAGCAACTGGAACACCATCTTCGTGGAAGTGCCTCTCGAGACCTTCAACCCTGTGAAGACTGTGAACGACTTGCTCAGAGAACAACACCAATGATTACTCTGAGGGGTTGACTACGAACCACGAAGTGCTCGAATTAAACGAACCACAGATTGAACAGATTAACACGGATTTTTAGTAGTGCAATTGCATGCTGGATTTCCTAATCTACAAATAAAAAACGATAGCGAGATGAGTTTCGTTATCGTTTTTTTTTGTGCTTATAAAAAAGTAGTTGTCAGTGGTCGTCTTATAAAAAAGTAGTTGTCAGTGGTCGTAATACCACCAGTATGTATCACCGAATTCACGGCGGGTTTTATTCGTTTGAATGAGAGGGTTGTAACTGAGGGAATCGCGGAGATGGACGTATGCCTCATATTGGGAACGGGTGATGGAATCAGCAAGTTCTGGTTTCAAGAGAGTCATTGCTTCCCGATAGGAACGAGGCAAGGAACTGATATAGGTGGAATCCGTTTCTTCCTGAGGATAATAGGATGGAAGCAAGGAGGCGAATTGCTGCACTTTCTTTCGAAGGAGCAAACTGCAAAGATGGTAATCAGCGGCTCTGCGACGCTGCACAGTGTTGGCATTCAAGCGACGGAGATGAGCTTCCTTGATGGAATCGGAACTTGCCAAATAGAAGCTATCGACTTCAGCCAATGAATCGGCACGATGCTGCAAGAGTGGTTCCACCAATTTCAAAAAACTATCAAGCGACCTCACATTCTTCCCTTTCAAGGCTCCCAACGAGAAACAAATATCACCTGCATCGAAACGATAATGCAGGGTGTCGATGTCGTTCACATTCAGCAATCCATTCACACCGTAGGGCTGAGGATAATCGAAAAGATGTTCAGCCAAAAGCCCTTCCTTCGAAAGCGCATAACAACGGAGGTTGTTGAGTCGCTCGGTAGTAACCAACGACTTGATTCCCACTTGCGCTGCATCGGCATATCGTCCTTCCAAAATGAGGCGTTCCGTCTTCAGTTCATAATGATAGGTGTCGGGAGCACGATGACATCCCCCACAGAAAACAATCATGACGAGCATCACCAAGTAGTTGGGCCAGAGCTTCGACGAGAAGGTGTTGGGATAAGTATCAGGAACCACCTCTTCCGCTATTTCCGCCAAACGAATTAGGACAAAAAACAGGATGATAAGCAGCGGTAACAACCAAACCCATGCACCCCAATGGAAATCGTTGATGGTGTCGCGGTTGAAATCGGTGAGCATGGCGAGCGCCAAGAAGGACGGATAGTAAGTGAGTGCATGCCAACGACTTGGCAATTTGACCACTAACGACACAATCCACTGCAAAATCTGCAAAACTGCAGTGATGACCAAAGCACCTACGGGTATGCTATAGTGGGTGACACCCCTTGAGAACACAAACTGAGCTTGTGCGAGGAGGTCGCCCTGCATGAAAAAGAGATAGGCGAAAGAGAAAAGTATAAACAGAATGCCGCAGGAGTAACGAATCACTCCCGCGGTTTTCATAGTTCTTGGATGATTATAATTCATTCTACATTTTATTTTTCAGCGGCTTTCTTCAGCACCACAGCGCTGCGAGCAGGGATGTAGAGTTTCAGCCAACCCTTGCCATCCTTCTCATAGATTGGGTCGTAGTTGGTGAAGTGGCGCACACTGTCGTCAGCCAAATCATTTCCTCCGTAGAGTTTCGAGTCGGTGTTGAGCACCACGTCGTAAGCACCCTGAGGAACGATGAATCCGTAATCGGTGAAGGAGCGGTTTGGACTGAAATTGAAGACGAAGAGCAAGTCCCCACGCGAATAAGCGAGAATTTGGTCGCCATCGTTGTGCCAAACCTCCTGCACTGGAGTCTTCTGGAATCCCTTCACACCACCAATGAGTTTAATCATCGCCTCATCGAAGTCACCTAAATAGTGATAGCAAAGTTCGTGGTTATCCACGAGATTCCACTGACGACGCGCATACTTGTAGCTCCATCCGTTACCCTCACGAGGGAAGTCAATCCATTCAGGATGTCCGAATTCATTACCCATGAAGTTGAGGTAACCGCCATTGATGGTAGAAGCCGTGAGCAGGCGAATCATCTTGTGGAGCGCAATGCCTCGGTTTGCCATGAAATTCTCGTCGCCCTTCTTGAAGTGCCAGTACATGTCGGCATCAATGAGACGGAAGACGATAGTCTTGTCGCCCACCAAAGCCTGGTCGTGGCTCTCTGCATAGCTGATGGTCTTTTCGTCGGCACGGCGGTTGGTAGTCTCCCAGAACATCGACGATGGTTTCCAATCCTCGTCCTTCAATTCCTTGATTGTCTTGATCCAGTAGTCAGGAATGTTCATAGCCATGCGGTAGTCAAAGCCATAGCCGCCATCCTTGAATGGTGCAGCCAGTCCTGGCATACCGCTCACTTCCTCAGCGATGGTGATAGCCTTTGGTTTCACCTCATGAATCACAAGGTTTGCCAACGTGAGATAAGCAATAGCATTGTCATCTTCATGTCCGTTATAGTAATCGCCATAACCTCCGAATGCCTCACCCAATCCGTGGCTGTAGTAGAGCATGGAAGTGACACCATCGAAGCGATAGCCATCGAAATGGAATTCCTCGAGCCAGTACTTGCAGTTGGAAAGCAGGAAATGGAGCACCTTGTCGTTACCATAGTCGAAGCAAAGTGAATCCCATGCTGGATGCTCATGGCGGTCACCACGGTTGAAATACTGATAAGGGTCGCCAGCAAAGTTGCCCAGTCCCTCAATCTCGTTCTTCACAGCGTGGGAGTGAACGATGTCCATGATGACAGCGATGCCATGCTTGTGTGCTTCATCCACCAACTCTTTCAGTTCCTCAGGCGTACCGAAACGGCTACTTGGAGCGAAGAAATTGGAAACATGGTAGCCGAAGCTGCCGTAGTAAGGGTGCTCAGCAATTGCCATGATTTGGATGCAGTTGTAGCCATCCTTGATGACGCGAGGGAGCACATTGTCCTTGAATTCAGTGTAGGTTCCCACCTTTTCCGCATCCTGTCCCATACCGATGTGGCATTCGTAGATGAGCAGAGGGTCGGTATTTGGCTTGAAATTCTTTTTCTTCCAAACGTAAGGTGTTTCAGGAGCCCAAACCTGTGCGGAGAAAATCTTCGTGTTTTCATCCTGTACCACTCGGTTGATCCAAGCAGGGATGCGCTCGCCTTCCCCACCCTGCCATTTCACGTGGAGCTTAAACAAATCGCCGTGCTTCATGGCACGAGGACCGAGTTTCAATTCCCAGTCGCCCGAGTTCTTCAGACGCTTCATCTTGTACTTGTCCTGCTCCTGCCAGTTGTTGAAATCGCCAACCACGTAGATGTCAGTAGCATTTGGTGCCCACTCACGCAGCACCCATCCTTTATCGGTGCGGTGGAGACCATAATAAAGATATCCATTGGCAAAGTCCGAGAGTTTCTGCTTGCCATTGTTGGTGAGCTGGTTGAGTTTCCAAAGCGCATGCTCATGTCGTCCACGGATAGCATCCTCAAACGGTTCGAGCCATGCATCATTCTTCACCAGTCCGATATGTTGTACTTTCTTTGTTGCCATACAGATTATTGAGTTTTCGAGTTTTTAAGTTTTTGAGTTTTTGAGTTTTAAAAGTAATGTGAAGAGTGAAAAGTGAAAGTAATTCTTCATTCTACATTCTTCATTCTCCTCCCCTCGGGGAGGACGGGAGGGGGCCTTTCAGTTCTTCACCTTGAAGATAACTTTCTGTATTTCAGGTTGGTCGCTCACACATGGAGCATGTCCGTCCTGAGGGAAGAAGATGGCGAATTCGCCAGGGTAAACTGTGATATACTGCTCAGCCAAACCCTCATAGAAGGTGATGTCCTTCTCTGCATTGTAAGGCTGCTCAGGCAAGTCGGCACGCGGAGTGTAGCCCATCGTTTCAGGGCAACTGATTGGAATCTGAATGTCGAGCATCACGTTGTGAGTTTCGAGGCGAGCCACTTCCTTGGCCTTGCCCTTAGCCACAGTGAAATTAGCGAAGAGGTCCTTTCCTGCCAGTTCCACCTTACCTGCTTCATGCTTTGCCAAATCAGTCTGCGCGATGAAATCCACCACCTGCTGAAACAAAGGATTCAATGCAACATACTTTGCAAGATTTTCAATTTTGTCGATTACCATAATATTATTATTTAAGTTAAAAGTTATGTATTCTATAAAAAGGGAACAATCTATAAGAAACGAAAGAAGCCCCTTCCATCTCCTTCTAAACGAGAGGAAACGGTGTGGGGCTATGGTTTTTCTTGGTTATTCCAACTTGCCTCGCCTGTAGGTTCCACGGCGGATGATGCTACCGTTCTTGTCCTTTTCGACGAACGCACCGTTACGGAGGTCGTTTTCATAAGAGCCTTCGAAACGAACGCCATTGGCATCCTCCTCGACGCACTTGCCGTTTTTCATGCCGTTCTTGAACTGGCCCTTGAACTTTGAACCGTCTGCCATGCGTAGCACACCTTCGCCGTCCATTTCGCCGTTCAACCACTCGCCATCGTAGAGGTCGCCATCCTTGTTCGTGTATTTGCCACGTCCGTTCTGCTTGTCCTCAATCCAATAGCCTTCGTATTTCGATCCGTCGGGCCAAGTGTAAGTGCCGAAGCCGTCCATCAATCCGTTCTTGAACTGACCCACATACTTGCGCTTGTCAGCATACACGAAGATGCCCTGCCCTGTGCGCTCGCCATTTACGTATTCGCCCTCGTAGCGGTCACCATTTCGGAAAGTGTAGATGCCCTTGCCGTGGGTCACGCCATCTTTCCAATTGCCGTCATACTTATCACCATTGGCATAGTTGTACGTGCCGTGGCCATTTCTTGTGTCGTAAGCCCAGTCACCATAGTACGAACTGCCATCTTTCCAGTCGATGAGTCCACGTCCGTGCTTCCTATCATCCTTCCACTCACCTTGGTAGAAGATGCCGTTTGCCCAAGTATAGGTTCCTTCGCCCTCACGTTTGTCCTGCTTCCACTCGCCCACATACTTGTCACCATTATAATAGGTCATCGTACCCTGTCCTTCTTGGTAGTCATTGTACCACAACCCCTCATATTTATTATTATTGGCAAAATAGTAAACGCCGCGTCCGTGCTGAAAATCCTCCATCCAGTCGCCTTCGTATCGTTCACCGTCGGAGAAAGTGTAAGTGCCGTGTCCTTGGCGTTTCCCTTTCACGTATTCACCCACGTAGGTATCGCCATTTCTGAATTTCGTCTTTCCCTTGCCATAAGGCTTTCCGCTCTCCAAATCGCCGTAGTACTGAGCACCATCCTTCGGAAAAGTGTAGGTGCCGATAGTCACCTTTTGAGCGGAGGAGGTCAGAGCGAAGGCGAAGGAAAAGAGCAGAGGGAATATATATTTTTTGGTAGATTCCATTCTCAAAATTTGTGTTCGCTTTTTAAAATTTATGCAAATGTAAGATTTTTATTCCGCATCTGCAAGCAAACACCAAAATCATTAAGTTTTATTAAGGTAGGTTCTAAAAAAATCTGAAATAAGTATAATTTAGACATCATTAGAACCCACCATAATGACATTCTCGCAGACCGATTGGGGACGTACTCTCGTAACAATGGGAACGTACTTCCGAAACAATGGGAACGTACTCTCGTAACAATGGGAACGAACTACCGCAACAATGGGGACGAACTTGAGTTATGCCCCAATGAAGTTGGACGACTGTTCCTTTGGCAGAAGTCACATACCCCCTAAGAGTGTTTCCCTAACCTATCGAAAAGCATTTTTGCTCCATCTGCTTCACTTCACAACAATCCTGTCGCCCTTCGAGTGCCCAGCAAATTCGGAAGCGTATGCACACTGAATCGTTGCTACACCTAAGGAGTAGTTTCCACTGCGAGTGACATAGAAGTCCAAATCTATCGTAGCACTTCCCTTGCGATACCAGTCGAAGAA
>OMTC01000357.1 GCA_900313845.1 uncultured Prevotellaceae bacterium | reverse complement strand
TATTTTATTTTCAATTGACATCATAATTACTTCAATTCTTTATTTCTTCATTCACGCTGCAAAGTTACAAAAAAAAATGGAATTAGGCCACCAAACCATTGAACTATTAAGCGTTTGAACCATTAATCCATTGGCGGCAGACATAAATCCACATTACGATATTGCAATGTAACGAAAGTTACCCAAAAACCGCAATCGTTTACCCGATGCCTTTGCTACGTTCTTCCTTCACTACGAAGAAGATTCAGAATTCAGAATTCAGTTTATTCGGGAACAGATAACATACAACGTTAGAAAATGTTAAAGAAATAATTTACTATATATTATATAATATATAGTAAAATTTTTGACTGCTGTTTGCATGAACTCATGAGAAAACTGAATTCTGAATTTCTGAATTCCGAATCCATGCTATTAAATTACTTTCACATTTTAACGAAAAAGTTGCCAAAACAATTGGCCACTTCAAAATTTTTTCGTAACTTTGCAGTGTCAAAAGGAAAAGGTGAAATTGCGAGCATTAATAGTAGAAATTGCAGGACTTAATAGCTGCAACGGCCGGCACTAATACTTGCAGGGTTTACGACGAATCGCCCCCTCGCGCGACTTCCCGACAGCGACACACGAGAACTTATCAAATTGTTAACCAAAAACCGACCCTTTTCCTTAAGGAAGGAAGTCCGTAACCAAAGCGAAACTGATTACCAATGCGGCGGCACCACTCCACCTGATGGAAGCAGCGACGGCGGCATCGCCGACAGAAGCAAGGACGGAAGGGCCTGCTCTGTTAAACCATTTGAACAAGTTAGAATTGCATTTTGTTTATGAAGGTGTGCAAAGTCGGCCATTTTCTTTGAATTATGTGGTAAAAAACGAAATTCTTAACAAAATTTCATTGTTGTTTAAAAACAAAGTATTACATTTGCAACTGATTGATTGGTATAATCAAAGATTATTAACTACTTAAACAAAAAACGTATGAAAAAATTTTTAATGGTAGCATGCGCTATGTTGTTCAGTGCTGCAATGTTTGCTCAGCAGGGCGAAAAGAGCCTCGGCGTGAATTTTAAGTTTGGTCTTGATGACCCAAAGAGCACAGGTATTGGTCTGAAGGGTCAGTATGGTTTCACAGATCAAATCCGTGGTGAAGCTTCTTTCAACTACTTCCTGAAGAAAGATCATGTTACAGAGTTTGACATTAACCTGAATGTTCAGTATGTATTCACTTTTGGTGAGTTCGGAGTTTACCCATTTGCAGGAGTATCACTCCAGAGCGCAAGTCCCGATTACGGAGACAGCGAATCTAAGTTCGGAGCAAATGTAGGTGCAGGTGCTGAATACTCTATCACTGAGAAAATCAAGTTAAATCTGGAATTCACCTATAAGACAGGTAGCAACGAGTTCTGGGATTTATCGTTAATGCACAAAAAAGAACCTGTTCTGGCTTTTGCAGAGCAGGTTTCTTTTTGTCTTTCATTGTTGTGTGTGGTACAGTAGGGGATGGACCGATAAAAAACACAAAAGAGGGACTATCACTAGCACCTCTTCGTCATTACTAACCTTAAAATTAATACCTAATCAAATCCTTTTTACAATCTTTTACCAATAACTAATACTTACTAAAAAATTACCTTACTTAATACCTATTGATATCCTTATTAACAATAAACCTTTATACTTTAACTAAAACCTATGTCGTTCTTTTTGGTGTCTGAAAAACCTCTGTTTTCCTTTTGACGATGCAAAGTTACGGACTTTTTCCGGACAGGGAAAATATTTATATGCATTTTATTCAAAAAATCGAATTTTATTGATTTAAATCAATTATTGTAGTCGAACACACACGAAAAACAGCGAAAAATGATGCAAAATAGGCGTTTTATACATTTCGCTAAAAACGGCTGTAAAAAGGTGGGAAATGGACGTGAAAAACAGTGTTTGCCGTCAGTTTTCGATAAAAATACAGAAAAGGTAATGATAAATGGTAATTATTTCTTATCTTTGCAAAGAAAATGAGATATCGGATAGTGGTTCAAACACTCTTCCCTATATGCCAAACATTTCTGAGATGACACATTATTTTATAATACCAAATTTAGAAACATGAAAAGAATTCTTTCACTTGGGGCAATACTTCTTGCCTCAACCATGAGCCTCTCGGCTCAGAAATGGATGACAGCACCAGCTGGCGGAAAAGCTATCAGCGACGAACTGATTGGAATCTTCTTCGAGGACATCAGCTCTTCAGCCGATGGAGGTCTGTATGCAGAGTTAATTCAGAACGGTTCGTTCGAGTTCAGTCCTGTTGAACGCGACGGATGGGGACCAGGTACTGCTTGGCGCATGGAACGTCCAGGTCACTCTACGGGTTACATGCAACCTATGCAAATCAACCCTATTCATCCCAACAACCCAAACTACATGCGTCTGCATACTGAACGTGCAAATCAGTATTACGATTACAACGGTTGGACAGGATTCGGTATTTCCAACCGAGGATTCGATGGCATCCTCATCAAGAAAGGTGAGAAATACAACTTCTCTGCCTTTATGCGCAACGTGAAGGGAGATGCGAAGAAGATACGCGTAGCACTCACAGCTTCTGCTGGATGGAACCAACTGAAATCGCTGGGTGAGGTCGAATTCACGGTTGACAATACAGGTTGGAAGAAGTTCGAGGCACAGATTACAGCCCTTGACGACAACAACAACGCATCCCTGCAGGTTCTCTGCCTGACGGTCGGCGATATGGATATCGATATGGTATCGTTGATGCCAGAAGACACCTACAAGGGTCACGGACTCCGCAAGGATCTCGCTCAGGCTCTTGCCGACCTGCATCCTAGCTTCATGCGTTTCCCAGGTGGATGTGTGGTTCATGGTGGCGGCGACGGATTCTGGAACACCTATCGTTGGAAGACGACAGTAGGTCCTAAGGAAACACGTAAGCAGCAGAAAAACACATGGGGGTATCATCAGTCAGTAGGATTAGGCTACTTCGAGTACTTCCAGTTCTGCGAGGACTTAGGTATGGAGCCACTGCCAATCCTCCCATGTGGTGTCAGCTGTCAGGGAGCAAATGGTGGATGGAGCATGCGTGGTCAGGCTCAGGATGTCGTACCTATGAGCGAGATGGACGAGTGGGTTGACGAAGCACTTGACCTCATTGAGTGGGCAAATGGCGACGTGAATACCAAGTGGGGAAAAATCCGTGCCGATGCAGGTCATCCAAAGCCATTCATGCTTAAGTATCTTGGACTAGGTAACGAAGAGAAAATCTCTCCCGAATTCATCGAACGTTTCAAGTATATATATAATAAGGTGACAAAGGCACACCCGGAAATCATTATCGTAGGTACTGCAGGTCCGGGTTCACACCCAGGAAACGGCGACTATGAGGCAGGTTGGAAACTGGCTGAAGAGACAGGTATGCCTATCATGGACGAGCACTACTACGAGCAGAAAGAGTACTTTATCAACTCACGCCAGTATGACAACTATCCACGCGACCGCAAGACCAAGGTCTACTTGGGCGAATACGCAGCAAAGGACAAGAAGTTGCAGGATGCATTGGCTGAAGCACTCTACCTGTTACACGTAGAACGTAATGGTGATGTGGTATGCATGACATCCTATGCACCTTTGTTTGCCCGCAAGAACGCAACCAACTGGAACCCCGACCTCATCTATTTCGACAACGAGCGTCCGTTCCTCACCTGCAGCTACTATGTGCAGCAGATGTTTGGACAGTCGGCAGGTCAGTATTACTATGGCGACTGTGTCACGATTAAGGATGCTGATGAGAAACTCAATGGTCAGTCAGTTGTGCTCAACGTGATAACACACCAACTCTTTGTCAAGATCTGTAACGACACAGCCGACAAGAAGACTGCTACCCTCAACCTCTCACGTTTCAAGACGTTGAAGCCTGAGGCTACTAAGACGACCCTTTCAGGTCAGCCAACCGACGAGAACAACTTCGACCAGCAGCCTATTGCCCCTGTCAAGGAAACAGTGAAGGTCAGCAAGAAGATGAATCTTGACCTTCCACCTTATTCATTTACGATGCTCACCATCAAACTCTGATTTGATGAACATATGACGGAGTAGGT
>OMTC01000067.1 GCA_900313845.1 uncultured Prevotellaceae bacterium | reverse complement strand
ATTGAGATGAAAGTTCAAAGAATTTTAAGTGGAGGTACAAAAGATAATTTCTGAAAGTTCGAAAATCTAATGAATCCCCTATTCGAGTTTTCAGGAACCGTAGGAAAAAACTTCGGAAAACACTATGCAATTTGTGAAAAGCCCATATAGCAAAAGACTTTGTTGCATAAGAATTGTGAGAAAAACAAATCTAAATCCTTACAATTGGAGGAATTAAAATAATGGAAGCGAGAGAAAAAAGTACACGAAATTTTGAGGTGAAACGATTTTTATGTATTTTTGCAACGGATTATGCACTTAATTCATTTACAACCATGTACTTCATCAAGTATTATATGATGCACAACGTTGCAAAATAATGATACACGACGCGAAAACTCATTATTAAACATATTCTATTTAAAACAACAAACAACATGAAAAATCTTAAGAAAATCTTTGGACTGATGGCAGTTCTTGCCATTTCAGTTTTAGCAAGTTCCGTTTTCACGTCTTGCGGTAGCGATGACGACGATGACAAAAGAGTAGAAATCCAGTACAAAAGAGATCTCACCACTTCTGGAAGTGTCATAGGAGATGAAATCAGCAAAATTGAGAACCAATTCAACAGAGAGGGTATCAAGGAATCTTGGTCTGAGAAAAAGGAACTCACAGATGTACAAAGCAACATCAACTATTGGAAAATCCACGCTGACGCTGCCAATGCAGAATTGCTCCAGCAGAACTGGAAGGGCACTTACAAAGTAACTGTTACTGCTACTTACAGCGGAAGCACCAGAACTGTTGCCACATACAATTACGCTCCATTAGGAGATGACGACAGCGAGAAGGTGACTATCAAATACAAGCTTGCATCAACCACCACTTCTGGTACCACTTCTGAACTGAATTCCATCATCAACATCTTCAAGAACAAGGGTATTAAGGAAGAATTCGAAGAGTCTTATCCAAGAAATCGCGTAATTAATCGCGTTGAGTATTGGAAGGCTAAGGCTGCCCTTGCAGACTATGATGCTCAGCAGAAAACTTGGAAGGCAACATACACTATCACCTTCACAGCTGAGTACAATAATAATACCACAACAATTGGTACTTATACTTACAAGGCAAAATAATACATCTTACAAATAATTGGAAAGAGAGGGCTTACCACCAGGCGTGGTTTGCCCCCTTTTTCATTTCATCAACTTGTGAATTTGGGAAGTTCTCGTAGAGGAAGGCTACTTGCAGATAAATCGCCGCTTGTAAAAACGTGGTATTCAACGAAAAAAGTTATAGAAAGATTTTGCCAGTCCACAAAAAAGTTGTAATTTTGCAGCCAGTTTAGTCCATACGCGCACGTATGAACAAATGATTGTGCGCTATGATGAACGAAGAATCAAGAAAATAATTATGCCGAGGAGGCTTGGAAAAAGAGAGCCACGTGCTGGCTTCGCCTCGCGGTCAAACCCGTTTAAATAATAAAAACAACAAATGTACGTAATCGTAGAAATTAACGGTCAGCAGTTCAAGGCTGAAGAAGGCAAGAAGCTTTTCGTGCATCACATCAAGGATGCAGAGGCTCAGCAGACTGTTGAATTTGAGAAGGTCTTGTTGGTTGACAACAATGGCTCAGTCACAGTAGGCGCACCAACAGTTGAGGGTGCAAAGGTAGTTGCCGAAGTCGTTTGTCCACTCGTGAAGGGCGACAAGGTATTTGTGTTCCACAAGCGCAGAAGAAAGGGTTATCGTAAGTTCAACGGTCACCGTCAGCAGTTCACTGAGCTCACAATCAAACAAGTTATCGCTTAACCAACAAAAAAGAAAGGAACTAAGAAATGGCACATAAGAAAGGTGTAGGTAGTTCAAAGAACGGCCGTGAGTCACATAGCAAGCGACTCGGACTCAAGCTCTTCGGAGGTCAGTATGCAAAGGCAGGCAACATCATCGTTCGTCAGCGTGGCACAAAGCACTATCCAGGCAAGAATGTTGGTATGGGTAGCGACCACACATTGTACGCTCTTATTGATGGCATCGTAACTTTCAAGAAGGGACGCCTCGACCGCAGCACAGTTTCAGTTGAACCAGTTGCAGCTGAATAGTGAAGAGTAAGCGAGATATTAATTTGAAGTTAAAAACAAAAAAAGAAGAAGTTCAACATTTTGCTATTGCGGGTAGTTCCCCTACTCTTCTCTGCAAGGTGTACTTTATATAAGATTATGTCAAAAGCTTGTCAAATCACAGGTAAGACATCGATGATTGGAAACAACGTTTCCCACTCCCTCCGCCGCACAAAGCGCAGCTTCGATGTCAATTTGTTCACAAAGAAGTTCTACTATGTTGAGGAGGACTGCTGGATTGTGCTCAAGGTGAGCGCTGCAGGTCTTCGCATCATCAACCGCATCGGTCTCGATGCAGCTCTCAAGCAGGCAGTTGCTAAGGGTTATGTTGATTGGAAGGACATTGAAATCATTGGTTAAAAACTCTAAACGAAGGAAATAATAATATGGCAAAGAAAGCTAAAGGTAACAGAGTGCAGGTCATCCTCGAATGCACTGAAATGAAGGACAGCGGTCTGCCAGGCACTTCACGTTACATCACCACAAAGAACCGCAAGAACACTCCAGATCGTTTGGAGCTCAAGAAGTATAACCCAATCCTTAAGCGTGTCACTGTACACAAGGAGATTAAATAAGCAGCATAAGATATGGCAAAGAAAACAGTCGCTACTCTCCAGAATAAGGACAGTCGCTCATTCACAAAGGTTATCCGTATGTTTAAGTCACCTAAGACTGGTGCTTATGCATTCGACGAGAAGATGGTTCCTGCAGACAGCGTTAAGGACTATCTCAACAAGAAGTAATTAAGCCGACGAAATGTAAGATAATGAACCTCCCTGAAAAATTTTGGGGAGGTTTTTTATTGCTTTATTGCAAATTATTTTGCAATTTGGCAGAAATCATGTAAATTTGCGAGGAATTATGCGCGTATGTACCATATATATGGAAATACGCGCCAAAAAGATATGTAGAAGTATGGGATTTTTCGACATTTTCAGCAGCAAGAAGAAGGAAAAGCTTGATAGTGGACTTGCAAAGACCAAGGAAAGCGTATTCACGAAGATAAGCCGTGCCATAGCAGGCAAATCGAAAGTGGATGAGGAAGTGCTTGATAACTTGGAGGAAGTGCTCATCACTTCTGATGTTGGAGTCGATACCACACTCGAAATCATCCGCCGCATCGAGGAGCGCGTGGCTCGAGACAAATATGTCAGCACTTCTGAGCTGAACAATATCCTTCGCGAGGAAATCGCTGCCCTACTCACAGAAAGCAACACCGATGATACGGAAGGATTCAATCTGCCTACCGACCATAAGCCATACATCATCCTTGTGGTGGGAGTAAATGGAGTTGGAAAAACCACGACGATTGGCAAATTGGCATATCAATTCAAGAAGGCAGGAAAGCAAGTGGTGCTGGGAGCTGCAGATACCTTCCGTGCAGCCGCTGTGGAGCAGTTGTGCATTTGGGGCGAACGCGTGGGAGTTCCTGTCGTGAAGCAACAGATGGGAAGTGACCCAGCATCTGTTGCCTACGACACAGTGAGTTCCGCAGTGGCAAGTGGTGCAGACGTAGTTCTGATTGATACCGCAGGACGTCTCCACAACAAAGTGGGACTCATGAACGAATTGACAAAGATTCGCAATGTGATTGCTAAGGTTGTTCCCGATGGTCCCGATGACGTGATGCTCGTGCTGGATGGTTCTACAGGACAGAATGCCTTTGAGCAAGCCAAGCAATTCACTGCCGCTACGAAAGTGACCTCCATGGCAATCACCAAATTGGATGGTACTGCTAAGGGAGGCGTAGTCATTGGCATTTCGGAGCAATTCAAGATTCCAGTGCGCTACATCGGCTTGGGCGAAGACATGGAAGACCTTCAGGCATTCAACCGACGCGAATTTGTGGATTCACTCTTCAGCGAGGAGAAAAAATAAAGATAAACGTGAGAAAAAATACTGTTGACATCATCACCCTTGGTTGCTCGAAAAACTTGGTGGATTCCGAACGACTCATCCGCCAATTGGAGTTGAACGGCTATCGTGTGACTCACGATTCTGAGAACCCTCAAGGTGAGATAGCAGTAATCAACACTTGCGGATTCATAGGCGATGCAAAGGAAGAATCCATCAACATGATTCTCGACTTTTGCGAAGCCAAAAAGGAAGGCAGACTCAACAAGCTTTTCGTGATGGGCTGTCTTTCCGAGCGCTATTTGAAAGAGCTGGGGCAGGAGATTCCCGAAGTGGATAAGTTCTATGGAAAGTTCAACTGGACAGAACTGATTCAGGACTTGGGGAAGACCTACGACACAAAACATGAATACGAGCGCCGCATCACAACTCCCAAGCACTATGCCTATCTGAAGATTTCAGAAGGATGCGACCGCAAATGTGCATACTGTGCTATTCCTATCATCACGGGCAAGCATCATTCTCGCTCCATGGAGGATATACTGGCAGAAGTGGAACACCTTGTGGCAAAGGGAGTGAAGGAGTTTCAAATCATAGCTCAGGAACTCACCTACTATGGCGTTGACATCTACGGCAAGCAGAAGATTGCAGAACTCGTTGAACGGATGGCTGACATCAAGGGAGTGAAATGGATTCGCCTGCATTATGCTTATCCAAAGAACTTTCCGATGGATTTGTTACGGGTGATGCGTGAAAAGAAGAATGTGTGCAAATATCTCGACATTGCTCTTCAGCATGTCAGCACAAATGTTCTCTCCAACATGCGCCGCTACGTCAACAAAGAAGATACCTATCAGCTCATAGAGAAGTTGCGTCAGGAAGTGCCAGGCATCCACATCCGAACCACTTTGATGGTGGGATTCCCTGGAGAAGGTGAGGATGAATTTGAGGAGTTGAAAGCATTTGTCCGCTGGGCAAAGTTCGAGCGCATGGGAGCATTTGCCTATTGTGAGGAAGAAGGCACCTACGCAGCCAAGCATTTCAAGGATGAAATACCAGAAGAGGTGAAGCAATCTCGACTTTCCGAACTCATGGAACTCCAGCAGGAAATCTCGGCAGAGGTGCAAGCTCAGAAAATCGGTCAGAAAATGAAAATCATCATAGATAGACAAGAAGGCGAATACTACGTGGGACGTACTGAGTTTGATTCTCCAGAGGTTGATCCCGAGGTCTTGATACCAATAAGTGATGGCACCCTGCGACGAGGTAGTTTCTACACAGTGGAAATCACAGATGCCGACGACTTCGATTTATATGCAAAACGAATTTAAACCATAATCAATGAACAACAAAGAATTCGCACAGCGCTTAGTCAAAAAGACAGGCTTGAGTGCTAAGCAAATAACAGAACTTCAGAGCGCCCTCATCGACAATGTCGTTGAGGAAGTGCGCCAAGGGAATGTAGTTTCTCTTCAGGGATTTGGCAACTTTGAACTGAAAGAGAAAGCTGCGCGAAAAATGTATAACCCTACCACCCAGGAAACCGTTATCATTCCTGCACGTTACACATTGGGTTATAAACCAAGTAACACATTGAAAGATAAAATCAAAGGCTGATTATGCAGAAACTTACCGCTCAAAACTTATCGGAAGCCATAGCACAACAGCTTGGACTTTCAAAGAAAATCTCAGATACCTTCGTTCGTGCTTTCGCCGACACTATCATTGAGGGTCTCTTCACGGATGGTGTTGTGAAAGTGAAAGGATTGGGCACTTTCAAGGCTGTCGATGTGGAAGCCCGCGAAAGCGTTAGTGTGAAAACTGGTGAACGCATCATTATTCCAGGCTTTAAGAAACTGTCCTTCACTGCTGAAGAAAGTTTGACAGAGAGAATCAGTTCGACGGAGCAACAGGTTCAAATCGAAGAACAGGAAACGAAGGAAGAAGAAGCTTCGAAAAAGGATTATGCTGCACCTGCCGCTGCCTTTGTTTCAGAACTTCCTAAGGATGAAGAACCTATTAAGGGTGAACTTCCAAACGAGGATGAAGCCTTGAAAAGGAACTACGCTGCACCTGCTGCAGCCCTCGTTTCAGAACTTCCAAAGGATGAGGAACCTATCAAGGGCGAACTTCCTACGGTTGAAGAAAAGAACGTTGATGAAGAAAAGGAAGTCATTGAAGAGGTCAACGTTATTGAAGAGACTAACGTCGTAGAAGAAACTAACGTTGTTGAAGAGACCAAGGTTATTGAAGAACCTATTGAGAACAAAGAATCATCATTAGATAAACTCATTACCGAAGAAGAACAATCCTATAAGAAGTTCTTAGATTCCTTATCTGATGCAGAATTAATAAAATATTTAGAGAAAAAAATTACAGAAGAAGAACCTATGGATGATTTTTCAGGAATTGATGATGTAATTTCAACACCAGAGAGTCTAAATGAGCTCAAAGAAAAGCTGAAAGATGCGCAGTCACGCTGTCTGTTAGCAAAAGAAAATCTGCAAACTGCCATTGAAAAAGTGGATGTGGCTAAGGATGCTTTGCGAGCTGCTGAAACAAATATGCGCACAGCAAGAGTCGATTATGAATCTCTCCAAGCAACAACCAGGAAGCTGGAGAAATTGCTTAACAAGTTGGAGAAAAACCTAAAAACTGTTGTGGCTGAGAAGGCAAACAGCAATGAGGCAAAGCTTGTGGATAAGGAACCTATCGTTGAAGCAAAGCCAACTCCCGTGCCAACTCCTACTCCTGCACCAAAGGAGGAAAAAGTGGTTGCCCCAGAGCCTTCTAAAGAGCCAAAGCCCGTTCAACCTGAAGCAGAAGAAAATGAAGGAAACCAAAAGAACTTCCTTCGTCCTTTAATCATCGGCTTAGTTCTTCTCGCTGCAGTTGTTGCTGCGTATTTCTTCCTGAGACCTAACAATCAGGGTGAAAACGTTGAGAAAACAACGAAGCAAGTTGTACCAGACTCCATCCCTGCTCAAGCAAAACCTGAGAAGCAATATAAGATTCACGTTCTGGAACGAGGCGAATACTTGACAAAGATTTCAATCATGTACTATGGTACAAAGGATTCCGTAGATGCCATCCTTCGCTTGAACAATTTCGAAAACCCTGACGTGATTGAACCAGGAACAGAAATCAAACTTCCATAATAGGTATAAAAAAGCCGAGAACGCAATATTCTCGGCTTTTTTAATGATTGCATCCATGAGAAGACATTTCGTCAATGTAATTTCTCACGACAAATTTGAAGCAAAGAACCCTTAGTATTCCATCACTGCAGGAAGTTCCTTTGCCTGCTCAATCATCTTCTCCACTTCCTTCTCAGAAGGAACGCGATTCGTCAGATTCTTCTGAGCATTCACTTCCTCCAATTTCTTCTGCAAATTAGCAGGAACACGATGCTTCAATTCCTTCACGGTATCCACACCAGCAGCCTCCAGCAATTCAGCAAACTGAGGACCAACGCCCTGAATGCGATAAAGGTCCACGTGGTTTGTCCAAGTGAGAATCAACTTAGGGCTAATGCCTGTTTCTTCAGCCAATGCCTTGCGGCCAGCAGGTTTTGCGCACTTCTCAAGCAGTGTGTCTGTGTCTTTCACACCAGCAGCAATGAGTTTTTCAGCATAAACGGCACCAACGCCTTGAATGTCAACAATTTTGTAATTTGCCATAGTCTAACGATTTATTTAAGTAAAAAAGAATGTTATTTAGTTCATGGTGCAAAAATAGTTCTATTTTCTTTTTGTTCCAACAAAATCGCACTTTTTTTCTTCAAATCCATCATTTTTTTATTTTTTGTAATTCGCTCATTTTCGAATAAATTCTCATTTTCTCTTTTTCTCATTTTCTCTTTTTCAAAAAAATACCTATTTTTGCATATTTAAAAGAAACAGAAGCACACATGAGCACAAAATCCACTCAATTCCATTGCCAACTCATCACGCTTCCTCTTGCTACCGATGCAAGAGGTTCACTCTGCTTTGCTGAAAACACGCAACTTCCCTTCCCCATCGAGCGCGTGTTCTGGATTTATGGAGTGCCTGAGGGCAAAACCCG
>OMTC01000036.1 GCA_900313845.1 uncultured Prevotellaceae bacterium | reverse complement strand
GATTCTCAAAAAACGCTGAGAAAAATCCTTTTAATCCCTCAAATCCTTGATAAAACCCATAGTCTCCAGTTACTATTCCCTCTGTTTTAGGATAGAGAGGGAGAGGGGATGGTCCGTTTATTGGGTCTTAGAATGGTAGGTCGTCGGTGTTGTCGCCTTCCGTGAAATCCACGGGAGCTTGCGTTGCTGCAGGTTGGGCTGGAGCTGCCATAGGAGCTGTACCCATAGGAGCTGCCGCTGGTGCTACGCCAGCAGGCTGACCTGCGAATGCTTGTGCGCCTGGCATCACGCCTGGTGCTGGCACTTCGCCTGGAGTGACGCGATCCACACGCCAAGCACGAATGTCGTTGTACCAGCGTCCCTGATATTCGCGAGCGTTGATGTCGAAGAATACATTGATTTCTTCGCCTAACTGAATGTTCAATTGCTTGATTTTCTCCTCGCCAAACACGTTGAATACCATTCTGCGAGGAAACTGTTCGTGAGTTTCAATCACATAATCCTGTATCATCCAAGGATTTCCTGTTGTTTTTGCCAAACCGCTGCGTGCCTCAAGCACGGCAATTACTCTTCCTGCTAATTCCATATTGTTATTTTTATTTAGTTTCGTTTGATGGATTTTAATGATGAATCTTCATACAACTACTCTTTCAAAAAAGGAAGGAGCGAAAAATCACTCCTTCATTTCTGATTTCTCCGCGAATATACGGCTTTTTTCTGGAAAACTCAAAATTCCGTTGGTTTTATTTCCTTTTTGTCGAAAGTTTTCCCTATCTTTGTAAACTGAATGTACATAAACCCTATGTGTATATGACATTGTGTTAAACAAAAAATCAAAAAAGAAAATATACTCATGAAATTCAACGTATCAAGCGCAACGCTCTGCAACCGTTTGCAGACCTTGAGTAGGGTTCTTGCCAGCAAGAATTCCATTCAGATTCTGGATTGCATCCTCTTTGAGCTTCAAGATGGCAAGCTCCGCCTCACGGCTTCCGATAGCGAGACCACACTGGTGTCCACACTCGATGTGGATGAGGCTGACAGTAACGGCATGTTCGCCATCAAGGCAGCGACCATCATCAATGGTTTGAAAGAAATATCCGACCAACCTATCACGTTGGATGTGAACCCAGAAACCCATGAAATCGTTATTTACTATCAGAAC
The DNA here is from genome assembly GCA_900313845.1 of uncultured Prevotellaceae bacterium. Lineage (GTDB taxonomy): Bacteria > Bacteroidota > Bacteroidia > Bacteroidales > Bacteroidaceae > UBA3839. Next base: position 9,025 of record OMTC01000036.1, on the reverse strand, counting down.
GGACGCAGCAGTTTTGTTGGACAGGGCGGTGAAGAATATCCATCGTATCCAAGCATCAGCGATAGTGCTCAGCAGTTGACGATTGATGCAAATGTGCTTCTCAACGGTATTTCACGCGCCATCTTTGCAACAGCTGAAGATGAGATTCGCCCTGTGATGAATGGTGTCTTTTTCGACATCACGCCCGACAGTGTGACATTTGTGGCAAGCGACGGACACAAACTCGTGCGCGACCGCTCTTTCACCACTCATTGCGAGCAACCTGCTTCTTTCATTCTGCCAAAGAAGCCTGCAAAGACCTTGAAGGACATCTTGGCAAAGGAAAATGGCGATGCCATCGTGAAGTTCGACGACCGCAATGCACGTATTGAACTGGAGAACTACACGCTCAACTGTCGTCTCATCGAGGGCCGCTATCCTAACTACAATTCGGTGATTCCTCAGGACAACCCATTCCGCGTGTCGGTGGACCGTGTCACTCTCATCGGTGCGCTTCGTCGTGTGCTCGTCTTTGCCAGCACATCCACTTCTCTCGTGAAATTGCGCGTAGATCAGAACGACCTCATCGTTTCCACTCAGGACATCGACTTCTCCACTTCGGCAGAAGAGCACGTGCTCTGCGACTATAGCGGCACTGCCATGAGCATTGGTTTCAAGGGTCCTTTCCTCGTGGATATTCTCAACTGCATGTCGTCGCAGGAAGTGGTGCTCGAACTGGCTGACCCAAGCCGTGCGGGTGTCATCGTGCCTGCTGAGCAGGAAGAGCAGGAAGACCTCCTCATGCTCCTCATGCCAATGATGCTGAATGAATAGAACGTTTAACGTTTAAAGTTTAACGTTTAACGAATAACGTTTTTGCAAATTATTGATACTAATTGCGTTTAGCGTTTAAAGATTAACGACGTTGCCTTCTCGAAAATCTGTTTTTGTGCACAAAACTAAAACGAGGGAGAAGTGAATTCGTTAAACTTTAAACGCTAAACTTTAAACGAAATCATCAATGAAACTGAATCTTACGCGGCCACTTGTCTTCTTCGACATCGAATCCACGGGTCTCGATGTGAGCAAGGACTATATTGTGGAGCTTTGTTATATCAAGGTGTTGCCCAACGGCAATGAGGAAGCGAAAAACATGCGCCTGCGTCCTGTGAATTTCCGTGGCGAGACGGTTCACATTCCTGAAGTATCGACCGCCATTCATGGCATCACGGACGAGGACGTGAAAGACTGTCCGACTTTCAAGGAAATTGCCAACGAACTGATGGCATGTTTCAAGGACTGCGACTTCGCGGGCTTCAACAGTAATAAGTTCGATGTGCCGCTGCTCGTGGAGGAATTCTTGCGTGCAGGCATCAATATCGACTTGACGAAATGCCGCTTCGTGGATGTTCAAAACATCTACCACAAAATGGAGCGTCGCACACTCTCTGCGGCTTATCGCTTCTATTGTGGCAAGGACCTCGAGAACGCACATTCGGCAGATGCCGACACGCGTGCCACGCTCGAAGTGCTGATGGCACAACTCGACGCCTATCCCAACGACTTGCAGAACGATGTGAAGTTCCTCGCTGAGTTCTCTGCTATGAATCGCAATGTGGACTTCGCAGGACGTATGGTGTACGACGATAACGACGTGGAAATCATCAACTTTGGAAAATACAAGGGACAGGCTGCAAAGGATGTCTTTGCTCGCGACCCAGGCTATCTTTCGTGGGTGCTGCAAGGCGATTTCCCTCTCAACACCAAGCAGGTTTTTCAGCGTGTGGCACTGAAATACAAGAAGTTCTAAGGCTGAGTGTTCTTTGTTTAAAGCTCCTCATTTACAATAAATACCGAGATTTATCGTTATTCTCATATAGTTTCGTAGTTAGTTTTTAACGTTTAACTCATAACTCAGAACTCTTCCACATGTTACAAGGAAAGAAAATAGTATTGGGTATCACGGGCAGTATTGCTGCCTACAAGGCATGCTACATCGTCCGTTTGCTGATAAAGGCAGGCGCAGAAGTGCAGGTGGTCATTACGCCTGCTGGCAAGGAATTCATCACGCCTATCACGCTTTCGGCACTGACCAGCAAACCCGTCATCAGCGAATTCTTCTCCCAGCGCGATGGCACTTGGCATTCCCATGTGTCGCTCGGTCTTTGGGCGGATGCCATGCTGATTGCTCCTGCCACGGCTTCCACCATCGGTAAGATGGCGAACGGCGTTGCCGACAACATGCTCATCACCACTTATCTTTCCATGAAGGCTCCCGTCTTCATCGCTCCAGCCATGGACCTCGACATGTACGCTCATCCTTCCACGCAGAAGAACTTGCAGACCCTCCAGAGCTATGGTAACCACATCATTGAGCCGGGCACAGGTTTCCTTGCCTCCCATCTCGAAGGCAAAGGTCGCATGGAAGAGCCTGAGAAGATTGTGCAGACGCTCGATGAGTTCTTCGAGAAGACTGATGCTGCCAACGCTTCCCTTCGCAACAAGAAAATCCTCATCACCGCTGGTCCTACCTACGAGAAAATAGACCCTGTCCGTTTCATTGGCAACTATTCCTCAGGCAAGATGGGCATCGCCTTGGCAGAAGAGTGTGTGCGTCGTGGCGCCGAAGTAGAGCTCGTTCTCGGTCCTATTTCCAATCCTCAGCTCTTGGAATCCTCCGTTTTCAAGGCAAATCCTTCGCTTCTCCACATCACTCATGTGGAATCCGCCAACGACATGTACGAAGCTTCCGTTCGTCTCTATCCATCGATGGATGCGGGCATTCTCTGTGCTGCAGTGGCTGATTTCACCCCCGAAACCCGTGCCGAGCAGAAAATCAAGCGCAAGGGTGACGACATGGTGCTCCACCTCAAACCCACTCAGGACATAGCCAAGGCTTTAGGACAGATGAAACAAGCGCATCAGCAACTCGTAGGATTTGCCCTCGAAACCAACGACGAGGAAACGAATGCCGAAGGTAAGTTGAAGAAGAAAAACTTCGATTTCATCGTACTAAATTCCCTCAACGACAAAGGTGCAGGCTTCCGTACTGACACCAATAAAATCACCATCATCCGTGCCGACCTCACTCGTACGGAATACCCATTGAAGCCCAAGACCGAGGTAGCTGCCGACATCGTCGATACGCTCTCCTCCCTCTTCCAGTCGTAGTTCTCCACTTTGTCAGGTGTGGCTCTGCTACATCCTCTTCCTTCCATCAATCCTTCTTCAAAATGAAACGTATCCTCCCATATTTTCTCTCTTTCGCCTTTCTCATTGCGTTTTCGGCTTCTTCCTCCTTTGCTCAAGAGCTGAACTGCAAGGTGAAGGTGATTCACACCCAAGTGCAGGGAACCAACACCAGTGTGTTCGAAACCTTGGAAACTGCCATCACCGAGTTCATGAACAATCGCGCGTGGACTGAACTCCAGTTCAAGGAGCACGAACGCATCGACTGCACCATGAACCTCACCATCAAGGCGTGGGACCAGGCAACTGAGAGCTTCAAGGGCGAACTGTTGTTCCAGTTGTCGCGTCCCGTTTATAATTCTGCTTACAATTCCACGGTGTTCTCCATGAACGACAAGAACTTCAACTTCACCTATAAGGAGTTCGACCCATTGGAATTCAATATCAACACGATGGACAGCAACCTCACGGCGATGCTTGCCTACTATGCCTATCTTTTCATCGGCATGGATCTCGACACCTTCTCCCCTCTCGGAGGCACAGAAGTGCTCCACACGGTAGAAACCATCGTGAACAATGCACAAACCATGTCGGAGGAAGGATGGAAGGCATTCGACGACAGCCGTAATCGTCATGGCATCATCAACGACTATATGGAATCCTCGCTCGAGGAGTTCCGTCAGTTGCAATACAAATACCATCGCCTTGGTCTTGATGAGATGTCAAACAATGTGGACCGTGGACGTGCCGCCATCGTGGAAAGTTTGGAAATGCTGAAAAACGCCCGTTCCAACAAGCCTCTTTCCGACCTTCCCGTCATCTTCACGGACTACAAGCGCGATGAAATCGTGAATATCTTCAAAGGGCATGGCACTCAAAAGGAGAAGGAAACAGTCTATAACATCGTTTCCAACATCAATGCCTCCCAAAACACGCAGTGGAAGAATATTCAGAAATAACGTTTAGAGTTTAACGTTTAACGTTTAGCGTTTAACGTTTAACGAAGTTACTTGGAAATAACGTTTCAGTAATCACAAAAAAGACTCAATATGAAAAAACTACTTGTTCTCATCATCATTCTTGCCGTGGCAATTCTGATGACTCAAACCGTGCCCGACAAGAAAGCACATAAGCGTGCCATGATGGAAGCTGTGAGTGAATACGTAGATGACAAGGCTGAGGAAAATGGTTTCCATTCCAATGTCATCACCAATATTGGCAAGAGCGTTGTGAATTTCGCAGTTGCCACCGCCATCGATGCCAAATTGAAGGTACACAACTACTATCTTTTCAACACCACCTCTGTACGCCTGAAGGGTGAGGACAAGCTCCTTTCCGTCGGTGTTTTGGGTCACGTCTTCACCTTCGATAAAAAGATGCTGAGGGAAGCTCTGGAGGAAGGAGACGACGCAAACCAATAAGAGGGTTAGAAAATGAAAAATGAAGAATGAAGAATGAAGAATAATGCCATCCGGATGGTGGTAAAATACATTCTTCATTTTTCATTCTTCATTCTTCATTTACCCTTCAGGAAGTCGTCGAAGTAACGGGAAATGTGCTCGTGGAGATGCACGCGGTCGGTACCCATCATGTTGTGACCATCGCCAGGGTAGGTGAAGAGGTCGGGATGCGTTCCTGCGTCGATGCAAGCACGGATGAACGACAGCGTGTGCTGAGGAACGCAGGTTGGGTCGTTGCCACCATAGATAATAAGAAGTCGTCCTTTCAGTTGGTCAGCCTTGTTGAGGCAGGAAGACTTGGCATAGCCCTCTGGATTGGTTTGTGGCGTGTCCATATAGCGCTCGCCATACATCACCTCGTAGTACTTCCAATCAATCACAGGACCGCCTGCTACACCCACTTTAAACACATCGGGATAGGTTGTCATCAGACTGGTTGTCATGAATCCTCCGAAACTCCATCCATGCACACCGAGGCGGTCTCCATCCACGTATGGGAGCGACTTCAGAAACTCCACACCTTTCATTTGGTCTTTCATCTCTTCCACACCCAATTGGCGGAAGGTGGCTTGTTCGAAATCGAGTCCACGATGCTCACTTCCTCGGTTGTCGAGACAGAACATCACGTAGCCGTTTTGAGCCATCCAAATGTCCCAACCACGCACACCCCAATGGCGCGAAGCATCAATGTTGTGCGCATGAGGACCACCATAGACATACACGATGGCAGGATATTTCTTCGAAGGGTCGAAGTTGGTAGGAAGCACCAAGCGATAGTAGAGGTCGGTCACACCATCAGCAGCCTTGATGGTTCCCACTTTCATTTCTGGCACGGCGAATTGTCCCCAAGGCTCTTGTATGTCATCGTATTCGTGGCGTAGGGAACCATTTGCAGCAATCACTTCGTAACGGCGTGCCACCTCTGGCGACGACCACGTGTCCATCATGTAGGTGCCATTGGCGTTGAGGCGTGGTGTGTGCCATCCCTCCTTGTCGCTGAGCAGCGTGCGCTTGCCTTTCATGTCCACGCTGTAGATGGCGCAACCAATCGGGTTTGCCTCATTGCTTGTGTAGATAATCGTTTTGTTCTTTTTGTTGAATCCAGCCACGTCAATCACTTCAAACTTTCCTTTGGTGAGTTGACGCTCCAACTTCGCTTGCGTTCCTTTCAGGGCATAAAGGTAGATGTGGTTGTAGCCATCCTTGCGCGTCTGATAAATGAATCGGGAGGAATCCCAAGGCAGGAACTGAATAGGGTTGAGCGGCTCGAAATACTTGCTGTTGTGCTCCTCGAAGAGCGTGCCGAGCAACTTGCCCGTTGCAGCGTCGTAAGCATCGAGATGACCGTGGTTTTGGTCGCGATTCAGTTCAATGAGGTAGAGCGTCTTGGCATCGGGACTCCAAGCGATATTCGTGAAATAGCGGTCGGTAGGGTCGCCTGTTTCCAAATAGATGGTCTTGCCCGTCTTTACGTTGTAGATGCCTACGCTCACCTGATGACTGGTCTCGCCAGCCATTGGGTATGGGTCGGGGTCGAGTTGCGCAGCCCGCGAAGGACTTTCTGCACCTGTGCGAACTGTGGCTTCAGGGATGGAGATGTTCACTTGCGGATAAGCACTCACCATCGACTGATCCATGCGATAGAACGCAAGGAGAGAGCCGTCGGGACTCCAGAAAGTGCCCTTGCTGATGCCGAATTCATCGCGATGTACACTGCCGCCGTAAGTCAATGTCAGTGTGCCATCGGTGCTCACGGCAGCCGTCTTTCCTTCTGCGTTCGTCACGTAGAGGTTATGGTCTTTCACGAAAGCGAGGTTACGTGATTCCTCATTGAAATCACTGGCAGTGGCGGTGGTGTCGAGCGGCAGACTCCACACCACCTTCTTCTCTTTCCAATCCACGAGAAACAGGTTGTAATAGTTGGAAAACAACACTTCCGTGCGCTCCGAAGGGAAGCTCACGCTGTAGAGGTGGCGCAATGTGCCTTGGTTGCCCAATGCCTCGTTGATGTCGCTGAGCGTGAAGAGCGTCTTGCCATCGTAGGCTTTCTTGTCGATGACCGACACCTTGTCGAGTTCCAAGTGCAGACATTCATCGCCCCACCAAGCCGTGTATTTTGATGGTGGCACTGAATTCAGATAGTAAGTCGAGCCTCCAGGGATGAGGTCTTCGAGCTTGAAGAGTTGTTTTGGACGTGCCTTGATGCCGTTTCTGTTTTGAGCCATAGAGAGGAAAGGAAAAGCCATCAGCATGATGACTGTGGCAAAAATTTTTCTGTTCATACGAGTAAAGCTATATTTTTCGCAAAAATACAATTTTTTAGTTGAAATGGAGATTTTTTTCACACGATTACTTGCCATCTATGAAAATTTTTATCTAATTTTGCCGTTAATCAATACCAAATATTTATCAAACACATTATTTAACCCTTTAAAACTTTTATCAGTATGAAGAAGTATTTAGCAGAACTCGTAGGTACATTCGTACTTACGTTCTTGGGATGCGGAACGGCAGTTAGTCTCAACTGTGGTTCCGACACAGCATCAGTAGTAGGCACAGCCATTGCTTTCGGTCTTTCCGTTGTGGCTATGGCTTATTGCATCGGTGGTATCAGTGGTTGCCACATCAATCCAGCCATCACGTTTGGTGTTCTTCTCAGTGGTCGTATGACGACAAAGGACGCTATTGGCTATTGGGTAGGTCAGTTCATCGGTGGCGTTTTGGCTGCTTGCTGCTTGGCTGCTATCGTTGGCATGGAACCAAGTTTGGCTCTTGGCACTCACACGGGTGCAAATGCTTGTCCTAACGGCAACATCGCTCTGGGTCTCGTCGTTGAGGTTGTGCTCACCATGCTCTTCGTGCTTGTTGTGCTCGGTGCAACAGCAAAGACAAACGGTGCTACCAACAACTTCGCAGGTCTTGCCATCGGTCTCAGCCTGATTCTCATCCACCTCGTAGGAATCCACTACACTGGCACTTCTGTGAATCCAGCACGTTCCTTCGGTCCTGCACTCTTCGAAGGTGGTGCTGCACTCTCTCAGGTTTGGGTATTTATCGTTGGTCCACTCGTGGGTGGTGGTCTTGCTGCCCTCATCTGGAAGATGATCGAACCAAGCGAGGAAGCATAAAGCTTCTTCATCCATCTGCCGCGTCGGTTCAGTTGAAGGAATGCTTCTGATGCAGCGCTTTCGAGGATTTCCTAAAGCGCATGTGTGTATTTCCTGAAGCGCTTTCGAGGATTTCCAACATCGTATCTGAGGATAAACTGAACCGCTCCTTTGAATTTAACTAGTTGCCGAGGGCTCGTTATCGTTTTAACGAGCCCTCGCTGTTGCAACGCCGAGCGCTCGCTATAATTACGTTGAGGGCTCGGCATTTTAGTAAAATCAAAGGAGCGGTTCAGTTGAATCGAAGGACTGATTCAATAAAACCAAGGGGATGGTTCAGTAAAATCGAAGGGGAGCACCCGTTCATTCGAAGCCTTTAGGTGGTTCATTCCCAAAGCGAATGAACTATTTCTGTGTTTTCATCACATACTCGTGGATGTTTCCGTTGGTGAGCATACGGCTCAGGAAATCCTTCAGTGAGTCAACGGTGATGGCATCGTAGAGGGCAAGGTCGTTGGTGTCAATCACCATGCCATCGTGGATGAAGTATTCACGGATGTCGTCGGCGCTCTTCTTCTTGTTGAGCGAAGGTGCTCGTGGATGAAGTATTCACGGATGTCGTCAGCGCTCTTCTTGTTGAGCGAAGGTGCTTTGCGGTTCTTCCGTTTCAGGCTTTTGAAGTTCTCCAGCAAGTGTTCGTCGATTCCTTTGTCTGTCATTTCCTTGAGCAGCGTCTTGATGTCGTTACGGATGGTAGCCTCCTTCTCTGGGTTGCATACAAAGGAAATGGTGAAGAGCATCTGAGGGAATGGATGCTGGGTGAATTTGGGCTGCACGCCAATGCTGTAGATGTCGCTGTGCTGAAGACGGATGCGATTGATCAATGCTTCGTTCAGCACACTGCGCAGAGCGTCCATGTGTGCCTGATGGGAGGCATCGTAGGTCAAAGCTTTCTCCCATGCCAGCAACATGGTGCAGTCTGCCTTTGGCGTGTCACCCTCCACATTCTGCACGGCGATAGTGTCGTTCGTTCGATAGTGCTGTTCCATGCGGTCCACACGTTCTACGGCTTTTTTCTTGGCAGGCAGGCTGCCCAGATACTTCTCTATCAACGGAAGGACGGTGGCAGGCGTCTGGTTCGTTTGTACAACCGCCACCATGCCGTTGTAGTTGGCGTGCAGACGAGTCAGTATCTCTTTCATCTTACTGATGCTCATGGCTGCGACTTCCTCTTTTGTCGGCATTCTCAGGCGTACGTTAGAGGCGTATGGGAAGGACATGATGTCGATG
>OMTC01000390.1 GCA_900313845.1 uncultured Prevotellaceae bacterium | reverse complement strand
TGATAGTTAATGTATAAAAGAGTGGTTTGTAATGTTTTTTTACCTATTTTTGTAGCATCAAACCACTCTAATAACATTAACTATCAACTTTATATTTATTATATTTATGCTTAAAAAAATACTCATATCCTCATTCTTCATTCTTCACTCTTCATTTTTCATTCATGCACAGTCCTTTGAAACAGCCACCGAAGCCGTTTCCAACATGGGTGTGGGATGGAATTTGGGTAACACACTCGATGCCAACAACGGCAGTCGAATGCCCAATATCGTGCAATCGGAAACCTACTGGGGGCAACCCATCACCAAACCCGAACTGATGTCCATGATGAAAAATGCAGGGCTGGCAACGTCGATGCAGAATGGATGAAACGTGTGCACGAGATTGTGGATTACGTCTTGGATGCAGGACTCTACTGCGTTCTCAACGTACATCACGACACGGGTGCCGACGAAGGCAGCTACAAATCATGGCTCAAGGCGGACGAGGGTATATATAATAATGTACGCGAACGATATGAAAAGCTATGGCAGCAGATAGCTACCGAATTCAAGGATTACGGCGAAAGACTCCTTTTTGAGAGCTATAACGAAATGCTCGACACCTACAACTCATGGTGCTTTGCTTCTTTCGCTTCACCTTCCAAATACGATGCCAACTCAGCGCGTTCCTCCTACAATGCCATCAACAGCTATGCACAGAGTTTCGTAGATGTGGTTCGTGCCACAGGTGGCAACAACGCAAAGCGAAACCTCGTCGTGAACACTTATGGAGCTTGTTCGGGTGGTGGCACATGGAACAACCATCTCAAAGATCCCCTGAAGGAGATGAAACTGCCCACCGACGCAGCGGGAGCAGGACACATCATTTTCCAAGTGCATAGCTACCCTACTATCAGTCCACTCTCCTCTGTCAAGAACGAAGTGAACGATATGATTTCCTCACTGAAAACTCACCTCGTAGCAAAGGGAGCTCCCGTCATCATCGGTGAATGGGGAACCAGCGATACGGGTGCTGATTATCAGTCGAACCGTTCCACACTCTTTCAGTTCGTGGATTATTTCGTGCAGACAGCCAAGGAAAACGGTATAGGCACATTCTTTTGGATGGGACTCTCAGATGGCAGTATCCGCTCTCTTCCCGCATTCTCACAAGCCGACCTGGCAGAGCGCATCGTAAAGGCATACCATGGCAATAGTTTCAAGGGTGAATTCCCTACTATTGATGATTTCGACATCACCTACCACATCACCTACACAGGCGATTGGCAAGAACTCAACCTCTGCACCTCCACCATCAACCTTTCCGACTACAAAGGAATCCGTGTGGAAATGGCACAACTCCCAGCAGCCAACAGCCTGCAAGTGAAGTGCTATGGAGAAAGCAATGGCAAAGAACAATACGATATGCTCGGTGCCAACACCCTCAACTCCACCGTCACATTCCGTACCTCATCATTAGGTTCTAAAATTCAGCGCATCACCCTGCAAACCATGAAGGGAGCACAGGAAATCCGTTTGAAACGAGCATTCCTCCTCCGAAAAGACAACACCGAAGAAGAACTCAAATCCTTCTCTCCTTATTGGGGGTGCTCCGTAGAGATGGAAGCCCAATCATTAGACATCCCTTCCATCACCACCACTCCATCCGATTCCCCTATCTACAACCTCCAAGGACAACGCATCCACCACATCTCCCATCCTGGCATCTATATAAAAGGAGGGAAGAAGGTGTTATTTAAATAAATGAAGAATGTAGAATGGAGAATGGTTTTTTCCCTTTCTCCGTAAGCTTCGGTTTTGCCGAAGCTATTCTTCGTTCTTCATTCTACATTCTTCATTTTTTATTTCGCCATCCTATAAATCTTCTCCATGTCATCTCGGTTCAGCGTTTTGAAGCCACCGATGCAGGAATTGCCGTTATTACTGCATTTGCGAGCCATTTCCACGATTTCCTCGTCCTTGATTTCTCTTCCAATCAACTCATGAATCGAGACAGGCATGCCAATGCTATGGAAGAACTGCTCCATGGCAGCAATGCCTCTCAATGCCGTGCCTTCTGGGTCAGTGAAATCATTTGCCACACCCATCACATTGACTGCCAAGCGTACAAAACGACTTACATTCGTAGGGCATACATAGCGAGCCCATGATGGCCACACCACTGCCAATCCAGCTCCGTGAGCCACACCGAACATACCGCTCAATTCATGTTCCAACTGATGGGTTGACCAATCACCACTCATTCCACATCCAGTCAAATCGTTGTGTGCCAAACTACCCGCCCACATGATTTGTGCACGAGAGCGATAATCCGTAGGATTCTGTAGCACCACTGGCGCCAACTCCTTCACTGTTCTAAGAATGGCTTCAGCCACATTGTCGGTGAGCGTCATGTCGTCCTCCTTCGAGAAATAACGCTCCAGCGTGTGCATCATCATGTCGGTGATGCCACATGCCGTTTGGAATGGAGGAAGCGTAAACGTACGTTCAGGATTCATCACAGCAAAGCGGCAGCGTCCCAAATTACCATCGCACGAACGCTTCAGAGCACCCTCTTCGTTGGTAATCACGCAGCCCGTACTCATCTCACTTCCAGCAGCAGGAATGGTGAGCACAATCCCATACATCGCCTTCATTCGCGACACCATATCCGATCGCTTTGGCCGAGTCGATCGCGCTTCCGCCGCCGACACCGAGAAGGAAATCCACACCTTCTTGCTGACACAGTGCAATACCCTCGCGCACTTTCGACAGCAACGGATTCGGCACCACACCGCCTAATTCCACAAACGGAATACCAGCCTCCTTCAACTGTTGACGAACCACATCGAGCAATCCCGATCGTTCCGCACTTTTCCCGCCATAATGCAAGAGCAATTTCTTACCGCCATATTTCTTCACTAACGCAGCAACCTGCTGCTCACTGTTTTTCCCGAACACCACCTCCGTAGGTGTGTAATAATTGAAATCAATCATATATTAAGTATTTAGAGTTTTTTCGTCCTTTTTCTTCATTTGTTTTCTCCGTAAGCTTCGGCTCTGCCAAAGCCATCCTCCACCACTTTTCATTAGCTTTTTCAACCGGATGGCTTCCCTTCCCCTCGGGGGAGCAGGAGGGTGCCATTCCTCCTTCACTTTTTTCTCAAGAACTCCGAAGGCAAGCACCCGTATTCCTCCTTGAAATACTTCGAGAACTGCTTGGCAGAGAAACCCACATCGGCAGCCACCTCCGAGATATTGCTCTTTCCCTGTTCCAGCAAACTATGTCCTCGCTTCAGTCGGATGATGCGAATCAGTTCGAGCGGCGAATTGCCCGTGATAGCCATCAATTTCTTGTAGAGGTGTCCACGTGTCAATCCCACTTCCTTACCCAGCTGCACAACGGAGAAGTCGATATTGCTCATGTTCTCCTCAATCACTCGGATGGTTTTCTCCACCAGTTCGGCATCGAGCGAGCTGACAGTGATGTCGGACGGCTTCAAGTCCATACCCTTTGCAATCTTCTGCAACGTAGCCGATTTCCAATCGAGCAATTTCCGAATGCGAAGTTCCAGAATCTTC
>OMTC01000039.1:2067-15577 GCA_900313845.1 uncultured Prevotellaceae bacterium | reverse complement strand
AGGGTGTCGGCAAAACCGAAGCTTACTAAAAAAGGGAATGGAAAAGGCAATTTCGTTAATTCTCCTAAAAAGTGCGCGTTATTCGTCTATTTTTTATTAACTTTGCAAAGTTGTCAGAACTCAAGAGTATCATCTATTTATAATAAACTATAATATTATGGCAAATTTATTTTCACTTGAAGGTAAGAATGCGTGGATTACAGGCGCATCCTATGGTATTGGTTTCAATATTGCAAAGGCTTTCGTTGATGCTGGTATCAAGAACATCATTTTCAACGATATTAATGAAGCTGCTCTCCAGCGCGGTCTCGATAACTACAAGGAAGCAGGCATCGAGAACGTGAAGGGCTATGTTTGCGACGTGACTGACGAGAACGCTGTGAAGGCACTCGTTGAGAAGATTCACGAAGAAGTGGGTCAGATTGACATCCTCGTAAACAATGCAGGTATCATCAAGCGCATCCCTATGCACGAGATGAAGCGTGCTGAGTTCCAGCAGGTGATTGACATCGACTTGGTTGGTCCATTCATCGTTAGCTCAGCAGTTATTCCAGAGATGATGGAGCGCAAGGAAGGTAAAATCATCAACATCTGCTCGATGATGTCGGAACTCGGTCGCGAGACAGTTAGTGCATACGCAGCTGCCAAGGGTGGTTTGAAGATGCTCACTCGCAACATCTGCTCTGAATATGGCGAGTACAACATCCAGTGTAATGGTATCGGTCCTGGTTACATCGCTACTCCTCAGACTGCACCTCTTCGTGAGCGTCAGCCAGACGGAAGTCGTCACCCATTCGATTCATTCATCTGCGCAAAGACTCCTGCAGGTCGTTGGTTGGATCCAAGCGAACTGGGTGGTCCTGCTGTGTTCTTGGCTTCTCACGCTTCCGACGCAGTGAACGGTCATATTCTCTACGTAGATGGCGGTATCTTGGCTTACATCGGCAAGCAGCCTAAATAAGAGTGAAAAGAGAAAAGTGAACAGTGAAAAATGAAAAGGGAGGGATTTCTCATGATTGGGAATTCCTCCTTTTTGTTTTTTTAAGCGCAATAGACAGAAGGAGACTGACAAGTTGTCAAACATTTTGTCATGTTTTTTGAACTTAAGTCGAGAAATGCGTCGGATTTGTCGGTGGCACGATTTTTGCATAAGTCGGACTTCGGAAAGAGAAAAGACCCCAATCTTTACGAAAAAGATTTAAAAACAATATAAAAAACAAAATCATTATGAACATTCAACCATTAGCAGACAGAGTTCTGATTCTCCCTGCTCCAGCAGAGGAAAAGACAATCGGTGGTATCATCATTCCTGATACCGCAAAGGAAAAACCACTCCAGGGTGAAATCGTTGCTGTGGGCAACGGCACCAAGGACGAAGAAATGATTCTCAAGGTTGGCGACAAGGTGCTCTATGGCAAGTATGCTGGCACTGAGCTCGAATACGAAGGCGTGAAATATCTCATCATGCGTCAGAGCGACGTGGTAGCAAAATTGGGTTAATAGTTAAACGTTAAAACTTAAAAAGGTTATGGCTAAGGAATTAAAATTCAATATTGAAGCCCGCGAACAATTGAAGCAGGGCGTTGACCAGTTGGCAAATGCAGTGAAGGTGACACTCGGTCCTAAGGGACGCAATGTGATCATTGAAAAGAAGTTTGGTGCACCTCAGATTACAAAGGACGGTGTGACAGTAGCAAAGGAAATTGAACTGTCCGACCCATTCCAGAACACAGGTGCTCAGTTGGTGAAGAGCGTTGCCAGCAAGACTGGTGATGATGCAGGTGATGGTACTACCACAGCTACTGTATTGGCACAGAGCATTTGTACAACAGGTTTGAAGAATGTGGCAGCAGGTGCCAACCCAATGGACCTGAAGCGTGGTATCGACAAGGCAGTTGCCAAGGTGGTTGAACACATCAAAGGTCAGAGTGAAACTGTGGGTGACAACTACGACAAGATTGAGCAGGTTGCTACCGTGAGTGCTAACAACGACCAGGAAATCGGTAAACTCATCGCAGACGCAATGCGTAAGGTTTCCAAGGACGGTGTAATCACCATTGAAGAGGCTAAGGGTCGTGAAACAACCATCGGTGTGGTGGAAGGTATGCAGTTCGACCGCGGTTATCTTTCTCCATACTTCGTGACTGACACAGAGAAGATGGAGTGTGTGATGGAAAGCCCACTCATCCTCATCTACGACAAGAAGATTAGCAACCTCAAGGAGTTCCTCCCTATCCTCGAACCAGCCGTTCAGACAGGCCGTCCACTCCTCGTGATTGCAGAAGACATCGACTCAGAGGCACTCACTACTCTCGTTGTGAACCGTCTGCGTAGCCAGTTGAAGATTTGTGCAGTGAAGGCTCCAGGCTTCGGCGACCGTCGCAAGGCTATGCTCGAAGATATTGCTATCCTGACAGGTGGCGTTGTCATCAGCGAAGAGAAGGGCTTGAAGCTCGAACAGGCTACCGTTGAAATGTTGGGTAGCGCTGAGAAGGTGACTATCTCGAAGGACAACACGACAATCGTTGGTGGTAAGGGTGAAAAAGAAAACATCCAGGACCGCGTGAACCAGATAAAGAACGAAATCGCTAACACAACTTCCAGCTACGACAAGGAGAAGCTTCAGGAGCGTCTTGCTAAGTTGAGCGGTGGTGTTGCAGTTCTCTATGTAGGTGCAGCCAGCGAGGTGGAAATGAAGGAAAAGAAGGACCGCGTTGACGATGCACTCTGCGCTACTCGTGCAGCCATCGAAGAAGGTATCGTTCCTGGTGGTGGTGTTGCTTACCTCCGTGCTATCGAAAGCCTTGATGGTATGAAGGGTGAGAACGCTGACGAAACCACTGGTATCAAGATTATCGAGCGTGCCATCGAAGAGCCTCTCCGCCAGATTGTGGAGAACGCAGGTCTTGAAGGCTCAGTCGTTGTTCAGAAAGTTCGTGAGGGCGAAGGCGACTTCGGTTACAATGCTCGCAAGGACTGCTACGAAAACCTCCGCGAAAGCGGTATCATCGACCCAGCCAAGGTAGCTCGCGTAGCACTTGAGAACGCAGCCAGCATCGCTGGTATGTTCCTCACTACCGAGTGTGTGGTTGTTGACAAGAAGGAAGACAAGCCTGAAATGCCAATGAACCCAGGCATGGGCGGCATGATGTAATAACTGAAGAATGAAGAATCAGAGCTATGCTCCAGAATGAAGAATGAATATTACTTTCAGCAGTAGAGTAACTCTCATTCTTCATTCTTCTTTTTTATTCTTCATCCTTAATTCTCCATTTTTCATTTGAAAACCTATGAGTATCGAAGAACTACAGCAAGAGGTGATAGAAGAATTTCAGGACTATGACGACTGGATGGACCGCTATCAGATGCTGATTGACTTGGGCAATGAGCAGGAACCTCTGCCCGAGAAATACAAGACGGAAAGCAACCTTATCGATGGTTGTCAGAGTCGTGTGTGGTTGCAAGCCGACCTCACACCCGAAGGTACTATCCACTTTCAGGCAGAAAGCGATGCCCTCATCGTGAAAGGAATCGTGGCTTTGCTTATCCGTGTGCTTTCCGACCATACGCCTGACGAGATTCTCGAAGCCAACCTTCATTTCATCGAGGACATTGGTCTGAGAGAGCATCTTTCGCCAACACGTAGCAACGGTCTGCTCGCCATGCTGAAGCAAATGAAACTCTATGCCATGGCGTTCAAAGCAGCGAACAAATAATGCGAAAACATCATACTCAGCCAAGAACTAAAACCGCAGAAGGATTGATTTCCTCTCTGCGGTTTTCTTTTTTCAGGAACGTCCATTCTCCTCATTTCCCAATAAATCGTTAACATCTAAAAAAAGGAGACACTCAAACTAAATATAAATGTTAAAAAGCGGGGCGGTTTGAGGATTCTTTTGAGAAAAAAATTCGTCAGCCATCGTATTGACATTGCTCTATAGTTGCTATGTCGTTTTCTTGAGTCGAGACACGTACCATCGATTCAACCGAATCGTGCTGCTTGCCATCACTTTGCTTTCCCTCATCCTCCCTGCTTTCCGCATCTCCACGCAGCAACCACAGGCGGTGCATCGGGCACTTCATGAGATAGAAATGGGCTTGGATGCGAGCGTCAATACAGCTCAGTTGGAGACTTATGACGGAATGACGATTGTAGCTGACGAGCAAGCCAATGCTTCTTCTGCTCAAACTGAAACCTTGGAACTTTCAAGCATTCTTACTTTCTCCAATGTTGTCAGGGTCATCTATTTCATGGGCTTGTTGGTCGTATTCCTTCGTCTTGTTAAATGCTTGGTGAATACCATTCGCCAAATGCGCGGAGGACTGCGACTGAAAGACGGACAGGGCAACACCATTGTGGTGAAGGCAGGCGATTTTGCCCCATTCAGTTTCCTCCAATGGATTGTCATCAATATCAACGACTACGAGAAGAATCGAGAAAGCATCCTCAAGCACGAACAGGCACACATCCGCTTTTGCCATTCCTACGACATCCTCCTGCTTCAGTTTGTCAAACTGCTCCAGTGGTTCAACCCCTTCATCTATTTCTTGGAGCGCGACCTCAAGGCAGTGCATGAATACATGGCAGACGAGGCAGTCATCAATCAAGGCATCGATGCACAGACATATCAATTACTCCTTGTGAGCAAAGCTGTAGGCGGTCGGCTGCAGACCCTCGCCAACAACTTCAATCACAGTTTACTCAAATCCCGAATCCTTATGATGAAAAAGAAACCAACCCCCAAAGCAGCTGCACTGAAATCCCTTTGCCTGCTGCCCGTCGTTGTCTTTTCTATAACGACTTTTGCCCAAATCATACCTGCCGATGCCCTCGAAGAAGATGCCCCTGCCAACAACACTTATCTCACTGTCGTGCAAACGGACTCTTCCGAAACGGCTCAGCCTCTTGTTGAAGAACAAATCCCAACTCTTGAAGCTGAAGCAGAAGAACCTACCACCACAGACCAGCCCAAACCATTTGCCTTGCATTTGGTCGTGGATCAATATGGGCGTATTCTCGGCTTCTCGCACGAAGGTGAACCACCCGCTTCTCATCCGCAAGTATTCCCCGTTGGCTACATCTTTATTGATGGTCGCGAGGCTACTCTTGAGGAAGCCATGAACTACAAGTCCTATGAACCATTTGAGATTATCAAGAACCCTCAAGGCTCTGAAAAGTGGAACTACAAGGACAAGCAGGGCATCGTGAATTTCAAGACGAACCAGGATGACGTAGTGTTTACCATTTGCGAGGAGATGCCTCAGTTCCCTGGCGGAGAAGCAGAAATGATGAAGTTCGTTGCCATGAACATGAAGTATCCGAAAGAAGCATCGGAAAAGGGTGTGCAAGGCAGAGTGCTGGTGCAGTTCATCGTTGAGAAGGATGGACGACTCACATCACCAACCGCTGCAAAAATCACAGGCTTCGACGATGTACCTTCCGACACAGCCATCGTAGTCAATGCCTATAAAATGTCCGAGCAAGAGCGTAAGGAGTTCGATGCTTTTAATGCAGGCTTGGAAGCTGGTGCCCAAGCACTGAAGGACGAAGCCATCCGAGTTGTCAAACTCATGCCAAACTGGCAACCAGGCAAGCAGCGCGGCAAGGAAGTTCGTGTGAAGTACACCATCCCAGTCATGTATCGATTGAATTAGAATCAACCATCCTAACTTATCAACTAACCCTATTAAACCGCACATCGATTCTCTTCCCTTGTGCGGTTTTTTTACGAAAAAACGTTTGCAAACAAGGTTTACAGCATTTGCAAACAATTTGCAAACTCCGTTTTTTGCAAAAATCTCCTGCATTTGCTAATTTTGCCACACAGAAATAAAACAAAACGACAACTGCGTAACACAATGAGAAAGATTGGTCACAGAATATTAGTAGCAAGCACTCTTGTTTGGATGTCATTATCCTTCTGCCTCTTGATGTCCTGCTCGAAAATGAAGGAAAAGCGAGAGAACACGTTGCAAGGGGCATGGATTCTCAAACAATATGTCAGTCCTGAAGGCTATGTGTTTCCCCGAAAAGAAGATGGAAAAATGCAGTGCCGCATCTACAACAACGACAGCATTTGCTATGAGTGCGAGATGATGTCGTCGATTTCGGGCAGCTTCATTCGACCCAACGATAAGTTCGGCATCACCTTCATCAACAAGGGAGGTGGCGAGTATCTCTACCTGGAAGAAGGAGACCCCCACCCTCTTCAGTTTGAGAACGACACGACCATCGTCATTCAGTTTTATGGAAGGAAATACACATGGGTTCGTGCCTCGCAAATGTCAGAAAACGAGCAGAAGGACATTATCAGCATGATGGATAACGAGGAATGGGATGCCGAGAATGAAATGCAGAAGTACGTGCTTTCTGTGACGGAACGAAAACTGAAAACCGTGGAACATGCTTTCAGCTACACCATCATTTTTGTTGTCCTGCTCGCATTCTTCATTATTTACTATATCCTCAGGACACGAAAGCGCAATCGGCATTTGAAGCAACAATTGGCACAAATCATGGAGATGCGAACCCAGCGTCTCCTACCCGTTCAGAAGGCATTGGAGGAAGTGGAGCATGAGTTTCTCTATTCCGATTACTATATCAATTTGCGCAAACAAATCGCATCGGGTGCTACCCTGAGCCAAGAGGAATGGGACGAACTGGAACAACGCATCAATCCTGTCTATCCAGGCTTCACCAACAAGCTTTTCAACCTCTGTCCCTTGTCGGTTCTCGAATATCATGTCTGCCTGCTCATCAAGTTGCACGTCCCTCCTACAGAGATGGCAAGCATATTGTGCAAAGACAAGAGCAGCATCAGCGCCATCCGAAGCCGCCTCTATAAGAAAGTCTTTCAGCAGAAAGGAAGCTCGAAATTATGGGATGAATTCGTGCTTTCTCTTTAGTTTGTTACTAAAAGTTTTGCTTTTAGTCCATCCCCCATCCTCACATCAGCCTCCTTATTTCTTCGCCTTATTCAGCTTTTTAGAAATAGCGAGGCTTCTTTTGAGTTCCTTCGGAATATCAGGAATGTGGTGGTCGATGATGTATTGGTCCAATTCCTCACTGGTCATGCTGGCTTTGCTCTTTTTGCGGGCTTTATAGCTTTTCTTGGCTTGCTTGTATTGCTCCTCCGTGAGATATTCCGCCTTGGCGGTTCGGAAATCGATAACCCCTCGCATGTCCATGTTCATTTTAAGAATCCTTGTCTTGCAGCGGAAGGACAAGGAATAGTATTGCAGATGGGATTGCGAAATATAATCCAAGTCATCGTAACTATAGATGGAAGAGGCTTTTGCTTCGTTGAATCGGAATTTCGCTAACAGCATGTTGATGGTTTTCACCGTGTCGGGAGCGATAAGGTCGAAATTCGTAAAGAGAACATGGTTCGTTGTGTCGATGGAAAGGTTACCCACCACATCCTTCTTGTGAAGAATTTTCCTATAATTGCTTTTACCCTCCAATGAATGGCGTTTTGAACTACGAACCATTTCGATGTAGGATTTGTTTTCGGGGAGGAGGACAAATCTGTCTTTCCGACTTGCCACCATTTTTCCCGTTTTGCCATCACGTGCCACCAAGTCCATCCATTCTGGCTCCTTCTTGCTGTTGTTGAGGAAGAAGTACAGTTCGGTGATACCGTCATAGTATTCACTGACGGGGTCATCGGCGCTTGAGAGGAAATAGTTGCGAAGAAATCCCGTGAGGCGGATACAATAAGGTTTGGGAATCTGCACCACGGCTTCGTTAATCTCGAAACTGATGGGTGCCATATCGATGCGCTCAGGGAGCTTGCCGACCTCCACCGTCACGGGGTTGTATGCCACATGCGAGATATTGAGGGTTTTCGACTCTTTCAACTCGGGCAAACGTCCTTCTGTATCGGTGAGTCCCAAAAATTCACCCTTTTCATTGATGACATGGGCGTAAATGACTGGATTATCGGCACCTTTCTCCATGACAATTTGTGCTGCAACATCAAAAACTGAAGCACAGCACAGAAAAAGGGAAACGAGCGACCACTGGAAAAATCTTTTCATCTTGTAAGCTAATTAAATTATTTTGCTTGCAAAGTTACAAAAAATAATTGGAAAAAAGGAAAAAGAGACAAGTAATCGCTTGTTGAGCATAGAGCGATGCCCCAAAACCTTTATTTCGGCGAAGCCAATTGATTGACATTTAGTTTACATAGCAAATGCCAACTATTTGCAAACCCAGAAATTTGGATTTGTTGCCACTAACCCACTATCTTTGCAGCAAATCTGAAAAAGTTCAACATCATCCATTCAGAAACTACATGAAAAAAACATCACTCAAACTTTTGTCAGTATTGATTGTTCTGACATCTTTGTCTCTAAGCTCATGCGACACACCTCAGTCCATTGCATGGACCCATTATTATTGTGCAGTAGATGCCATGAAAGAAGGTAATCTCGACAAGGCAAAGCATTTCTTGGAGATGGTAGATAAGAACCGAGACCGTGTACTTGCAGACAAGACAGACTCACTGATGAAAGTGATAGAAGAAGAAATGAAAAATCACACTTTCAGTGATAATTAATCAACATAAAAAACCTACATCATTATGAAAACAACTGATTTCAAGCGCCTCGTCGGAATACTCACCCTTCTGGTTCTGACTATTGCAAGCGCTCAAGCACAACAGAAGGCAAAAATTGCAGACAAGGAACTCGTCGGCGTGTGGTTGATGGAATCCATGCAGTACGAAGGTGAGAAGAAGATTGAATGTGGAACCAATTACACCCAATGCAAGGTATTCGGAGCCAACGGAGAGTATGCCTGTGCCGAAGTGGTCAAGCAGAAAGATGGCACCTATGTGATTCTTCCGCATGAGTACGGCACTTACACCTTGAAGGATGGAGTTTATACGGAAATGGGACGTGCACCTTACAAAGGCAATTTCGAGTGGGTGGACAAAACCCATTTCAAGGGACAATGGAAGAATCGTCACGACGTATGGAAGAAGTCGCTCAACATCCCCGAAAAGCTTACCAACTTCATTGTCGATAAGTGCAAAGCCAACCAAGCTCCTGGAGCTGAAATGCAAAAACTCATCGGGCAATACATGTTCAAATAGTATGACATAATTATTAGAATAGTAATTGCTTCATAAAGAAAAAAGGGTTCCATTTGCAAGAATGAACCTATTTTAAGTTAGTAATAGACAATAAAAGCGCTTAACCGGTTGACCTTGCTGCTGCCCGTGAGGATGGCAGCAAGTTTTGTTTTCAATGGAGAAGTGGCATCGTTCGAAATGTTAACATCTAAAAAAGGAAACGCTTCAAACTAAATATAAAAGTTAAAACTCCGTGGCTTTTCAAGATTCTCTGAAATGAAAATTTGCGCTTCCTTTTCTTTTCCTCTACTTTTGCAGAAAACGAAAACACTTAGTCCTATGTCGAAACTACCATTTAGCATGACGTCTGATTCAACGCCTGCGAAGAACCAAAAGGAATTGAAACCGCTCACCAAGGCTGAAGCCGAAGTGATGGACATTCTGTGGAATCACGCTCAGGGCATGACCACCAACGCCATTGTTGATTCCTTTGCCGACCCCAAGCCAGCTTATTCCACAGTTGCCACCTTCCTGAAAATACTCGAAGCAAAGGGTTTCGTGGAGCACAAACGGGAGAATGGCTCTGGCCGCACTTTCATCTATTCGCCGTTGCTCACGCGTGAGAAGTATGTCACGCAAGTGCTCAACAACGTGAAGGACACAGTCCTTGGCAAGTCGAACAAAAACCTCTTTTCTTTCTTCGTGCAGAACGAGGAACTCAGCGACGAAGAACTGCTCGAAATCCTCGAAATCATTCAGAACAGAATCAACACCGTCTCATGATATATATTCTCAAATCAGCCATCATACTGGCATTGCTCTATAGTTGCTATATCGTGTTCCTCAGCCACGACACATTCCATCGCTTCAAGCGATTCATACTGCATGCCATTCTTCTGCTCGCCTTCCTTCTTCCTGCATGTCGCTTCACGACACACAATCCTTTGGCATTGAGTCCGACAGTGCAGCAGATATACCTGCTCTCAGAAAAAATGGAAGAAAAGCAGACGCAGTATGCTGAACAAAAAGAGGGAGCAATTCCTTCGGATGCTTCTTTGATGGGCTCGCAGTTGGTTGAGCAGAAAACCCTATCCCCATCCGACGTCCTATGGTGGATTTATATCGGTGGATTCGTCTTTTTTCTGCTCTATCATTTAAAAAACTTGGCAAGCGTCAGCCGCCAAATTCGAGGAGGACTCCGACTGAAAGACCGACAGGGCAACACGCTGGTGGTGAAAGCTGGCGATTTCGCACCATTCAGTTTTCTCCGATGGATTGTCATCAATCTCAGTGACTACGAAAAAAACAAAGAAAGCATTCTTTTGCATGAGCAAGCGCACATCCATTTCGGTCATTCCTACGACATCATGCTTCTTCAGCTTGCCAAGTCGTTCCAATGGTTTAATCCCTTCATCTACCTCATGGAGCGCGAAATGAAGGCAGTGCATGAGTACGAGGCAGACGAAGAAGTCATCCATCAAGGCATCGATGCACAAACATATCAACTTCTCATTGTGAGCAAAGCTGTGGGCGGTCGGCTGCAGACCCTCGCCAACAACTTCAATCACAGTCTAATCAAATCCCGAATCATGATGATGAATAAGAAACCAACCCCCAAGGCAGCCATACTCAAGTCCTTTTGCCTGTTGCCCGTGGCTGCATTCTCCCTGATGGCTTTTGCCCCAGTGGAGTCAACAGATACTCCTACCGACCCACCAACCGCAGGGTATAAATACAGTTTTGCGAAAGTCGATTCCTTAGAGTTCGATGAATCAAAACCCATGCCTGTCAGTGCGGACCATCGCTACATGATGGCTCAGTATTGGCTCGAAAAGAACATGCAATATCCTGAAGAGGCAAAACGACGCGGAATAGGCGGAAACATCAAGCTGCATCCCTACGTGAAGGCTGATGGCAGTTTTACCAGTGTGAAATTTGAAGAAGAGCCCGACCCCGTGCTGAAAGCCGAAGTGATGCGTTTGCTTCGCTTGATGCCAAAAAAGCTGATGAAGGGACTACTTCCACTCACCACGAAGGAAGGTCCTGCCTATCTCTGTGTGGCAATCTACGACAAGAATCTCCAGCACCAACCATTCAACGAGCGAAAGAGCTTGGTGGTTTACAATGACGCAGTCTGGCCCAACAAGAACCCAAAAGTACATAGACGCTACTACACCATCACCCTTCCTTTAGGTGTGAAAGTGAGTGATAGCGATGGCGGTTCTTACATCACCAATCGACGTGACTTGCTATTAGGCGAAGCAGCCAGCGATTATAAGCGAGTTGCCATTCATGTGAGGAAAGACCGTCAACCCATCATGCAACTCAATGGTAAGACCTTCACAAAAGACAATGTGCCCTATCTCCTTGCCGACGACTTGAAGGAGATGAAAACGACGCGTGTTTCCGATTCCGAGTTCATCGTGAATCTCATCACGGAATAACACCTGCCTCCCTTCCTTAATATATATAGGGACAGGGGGACAGAGGAGACAAATGGATAGATGCCATTAACGTTGGCATAGGCTTTTCCTTCCCTCCCCCTCGGGGGAGACGGAGGGGGTCTGGGAATTGTCAGAAGTATATCTTTGGATATATTGAAGCGTTCCTTTGGATTGGCTTACGCCGAGCTGAAGGTTCAACTAGTTGCCGAAGGCTCGCCGTTGCGATAACGAGGGCTCGTCGTTGCGATGGCGAAGGCTCGGCAGAAAAACGTTGAGGGCTCAGTTTTTCAGTAAAATCAAAGGAAAGCTTCAGTACAATCGAAGGAGAACACAAGTTCTGTTGAAGGAGAACACCAGCACAATCAAAGTGTATGTTTGAAATAGACACAGTATTATTAAGTTAGTAATAAACAATAAAAGCGCTTAACCGGTTAACCTTGCTGTTGTCCGTGAGGATGGCAGCAAGTTTTTGTTCATAAAAACACATTGTTCAAATCTTTTTTACCTACATTATTCCTTATTTAATATAAAAGCATTACCTTTGCCACTCATCAAGTAATGAAAAAGAAGAGTGATATTCATTCTTCATTCTACATTCTTCATTCTTCATTTAATTACGCCATGTTATCTTTTGAATGTGATTACAACAATGGCTGCCATCCAGAAATTCTGAAGCGATTGGCAGAGACAAATGATTTACAAACCGACACTTACGGATTCGATGTCTATAGCACTTCCGCTAAACAGCGCATCCGTGAAGCCTGCGAGTGTCCCGACGCACAGGTGTTTTTCCTCGGTGGTGGCACCCAGACGAATGCCACAGTGATTGACTCCATGCTTCAATCCTATCAGGGCGTGGTAGCAGCTGAAACAGCGCATATCGCCGCCCACGAAAGTGGTGCCATTGAATTTGGCGGACACAAAGTGATTACCCTTCCTCAGCAAGATGGCAAGATTTCGGCTGCCGACCTTCGCGCTTTGCTCGTCGGGTTCTATGGCGATGAAGCATACGAGCACATTGTCTTCCCAGGCATGGTCTATATCACCTTCCCAACGGAATATGGCACACTTTATTCGGCTTCGGAACTCGTGGAGATTGAGAGCGTGTGCAAGGAATATGATTTGCCACTTTTCATCGATGGCGCTCGTTTGGGTTATGGACTCACATCGGATGCTTCCGACATTTCCTTGCCTTTCTTGGCGCACCATTGCGATGCGTTCTATATTGGCGGAACGAAAGTAGGTGCCCTCTGCGGAGAGGCTGTGGTGTTCACGCATGGCAATGCACATCCTCATTTCTTCAGCATTATCAAGCAGCACGGTGCTCTCTTTGCCAAGGGACGACTCATCGGCATTCAGTTCGACACACTCTTCACCGATTCTCTCTATCTGCGTATTGCTCGCCATGCCAACGAATTGGCGATGCGGGTGAAGAAGATGCTTTTGGACAAAGGCTACAAGACGTTCATTGATTCACCCACCAATCAACAGTTCTTCATCCTGCCAAACGACGCGATGGAGCAACTGGCGAAGCACATCGTTTTCTCGCGCTGGGCTCCCTACGACGACAACAGCACCGTGTGCCGCTTCGTGACAAGTTGGTCCACAAAGGAATCCGACCTCGAGTATTTGGCATCGGTCATATAATATTTTTTATTCTCCCATTTTCAGATTATCAAATATTTTTGTAATTTTGCCACCCAATCTGAACTAAATGACAAGCATTATGAAAAAACAAAAATTACTTAACGCTTTACATAGCTCTTTTGTGTTTCGTTCTTTGTCCTTATTGTTTGTTCTCTCCTTCTCCGTTCTTCAAACAAACGCTCAGGTG
Source organism: uncultured Prevotellaceae bacterium (assembly GCA_900313845.1). GTDB lineage: Bacteria > Bacteroidota > Bacteroidia > Bacteroidales > Bacteroidaceae > UBA3839. Next base: position 2,222 of record OMTC01000039.1, on the reverse strand, counting down.
TTCAAGACCGAGGAAGTGGAACAGTTCTCAATTGAGAAATACGGTGACGACTGGGTGGAACAGGCACAGTACCTGACGGAGTTCATCGAACTCGACAAGAACAATCGCCTCAGTTTCTCCCGTGTGATTCAGTGCGGACGCAAGGATGCAGAAAA
>OMTC01000039.1:0-2016 GCA_900313845.1 uncultured Prevotellaceae bacterium | reverse complement strand
GATAAGAAGTCGGAAATCATGACCAACAGCAAGGCAGAGCGACTGATTATTGCGAGAGGCTATCTCGACGACATGGCAGACCATGTGGGCGGAGTGAACCGTTATATTGTGGGCATTCATCCACTCATCCGCGTAGATATCAAGGACAAGCGCATCAAAGTGCATTTCCTTCTCAGCAACTATGACGTGAAAAAGGCAAGTGGTGGAGGTCTCATCAGCAAAATCAGTGGTAAGGACGGCTCTCCGAACAATTACGATGGCAAGTGGATGTTCGAAAACACCTACCCTTTCAATCCTAATGATTCCCACCGTAAGACAAGTGCCCAAGCCTTCGTGATGACCCACATCTATAGCCAAATGATTTTCGACAAAATCGAAGAAATTGTCAACGATGGCATCGTCGGCTTTGATGATGACGATAATTGGTAAAGCGACATTTGGAAATGAGTAATGAGCAGTGAGGAGTGAGGAATGCCATCCGGATGGAATAATTCCTCACTCCTCACTGCTCATTACTCATGGGTCTTCACAGGAATGACGTGATACCAGTGTCGTGCAGGGACAGCAGGCGGAGCTTGAAGTAGCGGTCGTCTGTGAAGCCCAAGCCCCACGCTTCATCATCTTTTTTCTGCCAAAGAATGGAAAAAGCTGACAATCCATTATCTTTGTGTAGCGACCAAACTATAAAAGATAGTAAATATGGATGTCAGCTTCATGTATCACGGATTCGGTCTCCGTACAGTCGAGTGCTCCCGAACTGATTACAAAGATAATGGAATAGTTCTGAATGTGCAAACTCGTGAGGACAAATTGTGCTGTCCGGCGTGCAAAAGCAGGAAAGTCATACGCAACGGGTACACCATCCGCCGTTTCCGCTGTGTTCCCATCGGTCACAAGCCTGTCTACATGGATATGCGTGTTCAGCGTGTCAAGTGCAGCGTCTGCGGCTGTGACCAGCAGGAGCACATCCCTTTCTCTACAGGAAAGCGACATACGACACATCGCCTGGAACGACTTGTTGTGGACCTGATGAAGATGATGACCATCAGCGAGACGGCTGCCTATCTCGGCCTGAGCTGGTCGACGGTGAAGGACATCCACAAGAACCACCTGCAGCACAACTATGCCAGTCCCGACATCCGGCAAGTCAGGTTCATCGGCATCGACGAGTTCGCCGTCAGGAAAGGCCATGTGTACAAGACGATTGTCGTCGACCTTGAGACGGGGCATATCATCCATGTGGGTGACGGCAAGGGAGCCGATGCGCTGGACGGGTTCTGGAGGCGTGTCAAGAAATGGAAGGTGAACATTGAGCATGTGGCAACAGACCTCTCCGCCGCATTCATATCGGCTGTAAGGAAGAACCTGCCCGGGGCACAGCTGGTATTCGACCACTTCCATGTCAAGAAAATCATCAACGACACGGTGGACAAGCTTCGCCGCTCGCTCTACCACAGCAAGCTCCACGAAGGGCAGAGGGATGTCATCAAGGGCATCAGGTGGCTGCTGCTGAAGAACGGCGAGGACATCAAGACGGAAGCGGCAAGGAAACAGCTGGAGGAGGCCCTCAAAGTCAACGAGCCGCTGGCAAAGGCATACTACCTCAAGGAGAAGATCACACTCGTCTGGGGACAGCTCGACAAGCATGCCGCCAGGATATGGCTATACGACTGGATAAGGGAGGCCATCAGAAGTGATGTCACGCAGATAGCCACGGCCGGAATGTCAATGTTCAAGCACAGGGAGGGCATCCTGGCCTGGTATGACAGGAGGATTACTACTGCCATGGTGGAGGGTATCAACAACAAGATCAAGGTGATGAAGCGTGAGGCTTATGGCTTCACAGACGACCATTACTTCAAGCTCCGCCTGCTGTCCCTGCACGACACTGGTATCACGTCATTCCTGTGAAGACCCATATTTTATTCTATAAAAAAAATATAGAATAAATTCATGAGGACATTGAAGGTATTTTCAGTGCCCTCATGAATATGGATGATGTTCATACAGTATTGT
>OMTC01000053.1 GCA_900313845.1 uncultured Prevotellaceae bacterium | reverse complement strand
ATGTTTCCTTTGATTTTACTGAAATGGCGAGCCCGCAACGTTAACACGGCGAACCTTCGCCATCGCAACGCCGAAGGCTCGCCAAGTCGATGACGAGCCTTCGGCAACTAGTTGAATCCAAAGGAACGGTTGGCTTGCGCCGAGCTAAAGGTTCAGTCAATCCACAAAATCGCCTCAGACAATCCCCTAAAGCGATGCAGTCAATCCACGCATGCAATTTAGCAAATCCTCTCTATCTACGCATCAAAAGCATAGCATGTTTCAAAAATGAAAGGATTAGATTTTTTTGTGATATAAATAATGATGAATACTAAGTATATTTGCAAAGGTTTAGAAACAACAGAAGCTGTGTTGTCTGAGAAAATCAACGAATTCAACGAGAGAATAGAAGTTTTTTTGTCATTACTTAATTCATTTCATGAAGCAATTCTTTAGTACCATCGGAATGTATCTTTTGAGCAGTTGTCTTTGTGCTCAAAATCCTATCGTGTCGCATTGCTACACTGCTGACCCTGCACCTGCTGTGTTCGAAAATAATGACAGTTTGTATGTGTATTGCGACGAGGACATGAATGTGCCTGGCGTGAACGACTTCTACTACATGGAGCGGTGGAGGGTGTATTCCACGGTGGATATGGTGAATTGGACAGATCATGGCGTTGCCATGCCACGCACCGCATTCACTTGGGGACGAGAAGGAACCTGCTGGGCAAGTCAGTGCGTGAAGAAAGGGGAGCGCTACTACTGGTATATTTGCATTTCCAAACCGAATGACTGGCGACATTACATCGGTGTGGGATGGAGTACCAAACCGTCGGGTCCCTTCAGGGATGCAAGGCGACAACCACTGATTGACACGGGTACGGGTGGCGACATCGACCCAACTGTGTTTATCGATGATGACGGAAAGGCTTATCTCTATTGGGGCAACAACAAATTGTGCTATGCCAAGTTGGGTAGTTCGATGCTTACTTACGACACCTCCATCGGCAAGAACGGAATCGTGGAGGTGCCTCTGACGGAGAGCGCGTTTGGAGGCGTGAAGGTGGATGACAAGGTGGTTGGGAAAGATTGCTACGAGGAAGGTCCTTGGCTCGACAAGCGTGGCGACAACTACTATCTGATATATGCGGCAGGCGGAGTGCCTGAGCACATTTCCTACAGCATGAGCAAGAGTCCAGAAGGTCCTTGGGAATACAAGGGTGTGGTGATGTCGCAGCAGAACACGAATTCATTCACCAACCACAGTGGCATCGTGCATTACAAGGACAAGGACTACTTTTTCTACCATACGGGCTGGGCTAAAGGCGGAGGAGGATTCAACCGCAGCATGGCAGTGGAGGAGATGTCCTTCCGTTCTGACGGAACCATCAAACCCGTCACAGCCACTCACCAAGGCGTGAAGGCATTGTGTACGATGAATCCATATATCCAACAACAAGCAGAGACTCTGAATGCCGCCACAGGTATCAGTGTGGTGGGCGACGAGTCGAAGGGCGTGTATGTGAGCGACATACAGACTGGCGACACGATGCGAGTGGCAAACGTGGATTTTGGTGCAGAAGGTGCCAAATCCATCACCCTGCGCGTGGCTTCGGAAAAGGGAAGCGGAACGCTGGTGATTCGTCAGGACCATTCACGAGGGAAGGTGTTGGCTCGCATCAAGATTGAAGCGACGGGAGGCGATAAGGTATGGGAAGAAAAGACTTTCGACCTGAGCAGTGTGCCTACAGGCATCCACGATGTTCACTTCAGTTTCTTGGGTAGTTCCACCACCACCCTGTTCAATTGGGACTGGTGGCAGTTCAACGAGTTCACTTCGGCGATAGAGGCAGTTCCCGAATCAACGCGGTCGGCTTCCTCCGTCATCTACAACCTTCAGGGCATCCCTGTGAAGTCCCCAACGAAAGGTATCTATATCAAGAATGGAAAGAAGCTTTCGATTAAATGAAGAATGAAGAATGAAGAATAAAGAACCTTTAGCTCGGCGTAGCCAATGATGCCATCCGGATGGAGGTAAAATACATTCTTAATTCTTAATTCTTAATTATTAATTAATATTTAATTATTTCAACTTTATGAGAAAAATCATTACTTTGATTGCATTGCTGATGACCATGACATCAGTGAGTGCTCAGGACCCTTCCACATGGAAAGAGGGTCAGGAAGTAACCGACGAACTCCAATGGGCAGAGTACGACTTCAGCGTATTCACTCAGCCAGGTTCGGACGGTGCTGTTTGGCAAACTGCTGGAGCGGGCATCACCGCATTCGACTTCAACGAAGTGGAAATGTTCGACAAGGCAGAGGGCTCAGAACTCTATCAGATTTTCTGGTTGCCTGCAGGTGTCTATCGCTTCACTTGGCAGGGCTTCTATCGCGGTAGCTACAACCCTGGCTATTGGGACGGTAGCGAGGCAATCTATGCTGTGATGTTTGCTGAATCAGTGAACCTCGATGAAGAAGGCAACATCACCGAAACCACTCGCTCCACTACAGCCAAGTTCGCAAGTATCGCTTCGTCGCAGAACGACCAGGGTCGCCTCTACGAAACAGACCAGTGGGACAACGACGTGGCGTACACCTATGGTGGCACCACTTACTATGTGCCTAACTGTATGAACGGTACTCGCCAGTATTTCGATGCAGGTTTTTATGCTGACAACAGCATTCAGGTGATTCAGACCGAGGACGGCTATGTTCGTTTCGGTGTGCGTAAGACAGGACACCTCGGTGGCGACTGGACCATCTTCTCCAACTTCCAGGCATTCTACGTGAGCGATGCTGGTGAGGCTGTTCAGCTCCAGATGGCACAAGACGAGTTCTACAAGGCACTCGACGATGCCGACAACTACGAAGAGACACTGAGCGACTTCCCTGCCCTCAACGGCTACTACCAGGAGGCTAAAATCGACATCATCGACCAGTACGACGTGGCAGACGGTACCATTGAATCCTACAATGAGGGTACAGCTGCAGTTTTGGCTGTGATGGCTCAGTACAAGAATTACTACAAGACAGCCACTTCTCTCGTTGCACTCGTGGAGGCATCCGAGTCTTTGGCTGCAAGTTCCGACTATCCAGGCTTGTCTGAATTCCAGGCTGCTATCGCTCATGCAAGTGCAGTGGCTGAGGATGGTGAAGACGAGGACATGAGTAAATGGGTAACAAAGGGAGCTGAGGACTATGTCAACGCCCTCAACGAATTGGCTTTGGCACGTGCTTCCTACCTCATGTCGAAGGGCTTGAGCGCTGACAACTCTTACGATTTCACGCAGCTCATCAACTTCCCATTCTTCTGCAACAACGAATACAACCCTACATTCAACCCAGAGACCAACCACTGGGAGTATGCTGATGAGATTTACAACGGTAATGGTGAGAAGAACGGTTGGAGCGACCTCGGCGAATCGGGCGATGGCGACAACAAGACCTACCTCACAACCACTCGTATCCTCTTGGCTGACAAGGTGACTATCTCGGGCGATACAACCTCTATCCTCAAGTGGTATCAGACCAACACATCAGGCTACGAGCCTTACTGGAACCACCGCATGACCAGTGCCAAGCAGTGGGCAACTCCCGGTGGCCGCCGCGAAATCGTACAGAAGCTCATCGGTCTGCCTGACGGTTACTACAGCATCAAGGGTATGGGTATCACATGGAGCAACGACTGGTCGAACGAAAGTCCTGCTGACCTCGGTATCTATCTCGAAGCAAACGGCAAGCGCGTGGAATCAACCAACGAAGTGCGTCGCTCAGGCTGGTGGAACTACAGCATCGACGACTGGACCACCTTCACCACAGGTATGCTGAAGATTGAAGGCGGAGAAGCAAAGGTGGCATTCCATGCTAACGGCTTCAGCTCATTCACAGGTATGCAGCTCTACTTCTTCGGTGAGAACCCAGACTTCACCGCTCTCGTGAAGCCAGCAGTGGAAGCAGCATTGGCAAATGCTGAGAACTTGACGCTCAATGGCGACAAAGCTGCAGTGAGCGCCATCCTCGCACAGATTCCTGAAACTGTGACTGGTTATGAGGCATACGAAGCTGCACTCGCTTTGGTATCAGATGCAAATACTTATATCAACGATGCTAACAGCTACCTCGCAGCCAACGACCCAACGACATTGTTCGTGAACCTCCAAGGCAACTACGAGGAAGGCAGTCTCGAATCTCTTGCACTCGACCAAGGCATCACGAAGTCCTTCGAAGTTTACGATGGCCCAACAACTACTTATAAGGATGTGGCAGAGATTGTAGCCGACTACAACGCTTACAACCACTATCTCAACACCATCGCTGGCTATGCTGACATCAACAATGCAGAACTCAACACCCTCATCAACGAGCAACTCACTGCTCTGAGCACTGCTTACGCTAACGCAGAAACTCTCGAGGCTTATGAGAAGGCACTCGCTGTCATCTACAACAAGGCTGTGATTGGCGACTTGAGCCAGGCTTCTGAAACAAATCCTATCGACATCACAAAACTCATCATCAACCCAAGCTTCACTGAAGGTCAGAAGGGTTGGGAAGGTGGTCCAGTGGTGGACGGCAACCTCCAGAACGCTGAGAAGTTCAACACTAACTTCAATGTGTTCCAGACGATTCACTCTCTCCCTGCAGGTGCTTACGAAGTACGTGTTCAGTCCTACTATCGCGACGGTTCTGCTACTGCAGCCTTCGAGAACTACTGGTATAACGATTCCTACAACCAGAACGTGTTGTTCTATGCTAACGACCGCAGCGTGCCTGTCGCTTCCATCGCAACACCTCTCTACAAGGAGCGTTCTTACACAGAGTACTACGACTATGCAGAGAATCCAGAAGAAGGTGGCGACCCAATTCCTCTCCGTCGTTGGGTAGAAGAAGATGTCGTAACTGACGAGTCAGGCGAAGTGACCTACACCGTTACTTCTTGGCAGAATGTCTTAGACAATGATGGCAACATCTACGAAGAAACTGTTGACAACGCTTGGATTTACGACTCTTGGGTAACTGAGGGCGAAGACCGCTACTTCTATCCAAACTCTATGCGTGGTGGTGGCGCTCGTTTCGCTAACGACCCAGAGCAGGCTTACACCAACACTATCCAAGTGATGATTGAAGAGGGTGGCACACTCACCTTCGGTCTGAAGAAGGATACCCTCATCGACGGCGACTGGTGCTTGTTCGACAACTTCCAACTCTTCTATCTTGGCACCGCTGTTCCATCCAGCATCAACGGCATCGCCACAGATTCAGCTAAGAAGCAAATCTTCACGATTAGTGGTCAGAAGGTGAGCTCAATGTCTCAGCCAGGTCTCTACATTGTGAACGGTAAGAAAGTTCTTGTTCGATAAGCAGGCACTTCGTGCTGGTTTCAGGTTTCAGGTTTCAGGTCAAAGGTCTAAAGTCAAAGGTCTAAAGTCAAACTTGAACCTTCAGCTCGGCGTAGCCAAACTTGAACCTTAGAGCTCGGCGTAGCCAATAACAGAGAACGAGTCAACAAATTTCCACAAATTATCTCAAATTAGTATTCTTAATTTGTGTTCCATTTGTGGTAATTTGTTGGCTCGTTTTTTCGTTATTTTTTATTTTTATAATAAATATTTGCAATTGTGATATAAAATAACGACATTTGTGCAGTTTTATATTCCAATGGTGGTTGCGTCCACTATTTTGTATTGCACATTATTAATAATTATATATCGCCAATTGAAAAAAGAGAAAAAAGACATACCGAGTAAGTTGAAAAAAATTCTGAATCTCGACTCTGCAGCAGTGAGTTTAATCACACTGCTCATTTGTGGTTTGCTATCGTTGGTCACATACAATGTGGCTGCGCTGAATCCACTGAAGCGTGTATTGGACGATTTCTCCATGACCGACATCTATTCCCACATTCTGCATGGGAATGGTGCTCATGAAGTGAGCAACGACATTGTGATTGTAGATATGACAAGCCAAACCAAGCGAACTGATTTGGCAAGAACCATTAGGAATATCGCGAAATGCGAACCTAAAGTGACGGTACTTGATATTATATTTGAAAACCCTACATACTTTGAAGAAGACACAGCCATTATCGGAGCCATTGATGAGCTTGACACGATGGTATTGGCAAGCAAGCTGATCAACTACGACCCAGAAACGGAGGAATTCAAAAGCATGCGCGTTTCTTTTTTCTTGGATGAGGACAGGAATAACTGGGGATATGGCAACACCACGGCTGGCGACCAGTCGAACTATATTCGAGAATACACCACTTGGCAGAAGTGCAAAGGCAAAGTGATTTATTCCATGCCTTACTTGGCGGCTTGCCTCTATCAAGGAGTGGCACCCAAGAAGGAGGAAACGGTTTTCACGCAGATACTCTATAACGACAAGGACTTCCTTATCATTCCCGCAGACTCCGTGTTGCAACGAGCAAAATTCCTTAAGGACCGCATCGTTTATCTGGGTGCCATGCATGAGGAAGCGGATATGCACTTCACGCCGATTGGTAAGTTAGCAGGTGTGAAGGAGCAGGCTTTTGCTACCCAAACCATTTTAGAGCACAAGACCATTCGGCGAATGAGCACGCCAACGTGCATCATTTTCACCTTCTTTCTCTGTTACATTTCGACCATTATCGTAGGCAGAATCAGACGCCGAGCAACTGCATTCGACACGAAGCTCAGCGAGCGTCACCCTGCCATGTTCCCAATGGACTTGCAGCTGGACCGAGTGAGGCGCGTGGTCAACATCTACTATTTATTGTTGCCCGTGCTACTTGTGTTCGTGTCGTTTGTCCTCTTTGTCATCTTCGGTTATGTAGTGCAATTGCTCCTGCCGCTGGCAGGCATTGCGCTCTGCGAAACAGTGAAATACTACTACATCTGCTTCAAGCCTGTGGTACTCAACTTTAAAAAGTGAATCAGGGATTTAAAGGATAAAAGCCCCCTCCCGACCTCCCCGAGGGGAGGTGAACACCATCCGGACGGCTTCTCTCCCCCTCGGGGGAGCCGGAGGGGGGCCTGAAACCTGAAACTTGAAACTGGCACAAAGTGCCCTGACATATATGATGAAACAACAGAAAACACTTGGCGATGTCGCTAAACGCGTTCTTCTAAACGCCATGCGATTTTTACTCCTTCCATTGCTTGGAGCGTTCTCCTTGACGCTTTCGGCACAGGACGTGGACGGAACCCGTGAATTGGCATTGGGTGACCAATGCTATGAGCAGAAGAAATACCAAGAGGCATTCGAGCACTATACGAAAGCATCCGAAACAGGCAATGCGCAAGCACAGTACCTTGTGGGTTCTGCTTATTACACGGGCGAAGGCACCTACCGCGACTATGCTTCAGCCGTCACATGGTTCAAGCGTGCAGCAAAGAAGAACCATGCCAAGGCACAATATAATTTGGCGTATTGCTACATGTATGGTCGAGGTGTACCTCGACAATTCACCTTAGCTGAACTCTATGAGAAGGGTGTGCTCGTGGAACAAAACGCACAGGAAGCCAAGAAATGGAAAGACATGGCGGTAGTCTCTGCAAAGCGGCAAAAAGAAAATGCAAACCTCTCCCCCTTGGGGGAGTTGGAGGGGGCTGCCAACGCTAATGCCAGCGCCCAAAAAGTGGGTACACCTGTGCAGAGCGTGTTAATGGGACCAAAGGCACTGAAAGAGCAGGAGAAGAAAGCGAAAAAAGAGGATGTAAAAGCAAAAAAAGAGGAAGCACAAGTGAAGAGTGAAAACCAGACTCCGAAAAATATTTCACCAACTCCTGCCCCTAATACCGTTTCACCAACTCCTGCTCCTAATAATATTACACCAACTAACATAGAGAACAAAAGTCCCGTCATCAAGATTCTTTTCCCTGAAGATCAATCGAAATTCCATGAGAAAACCCTGAATGTGAAATATAAGTTGACTGCCTATGGTGAGGAGAAGAACACGGAAGTGATAGTGATGGTGGATGGCATGGTTCAGAAACCATCGACTTCCACATCAAGAAGTGTGCGTGCTGCCGAAACAGTGGAAGTGCAACTCCCTAATCATGATTGTGTAGTGACGCTCTATGCAAAGAATCGTTATGGCAACAGTGAGCCTTCATCTATCCGACTCATCAAGGAAAACTCCTTGACGGAGATGCCGAAGCTATATGTCGTTGCCATTGGTATTGGTGACTATGACGATGAAAAGTTGCCTGACTTGAAATTCACGCACAAAGATGCGGCAGACTTCTCGAAAGCAATTGCCAAGAAGAGAGGATTGCCATACGAGGAGGTTCAGGTGAAGACTTTGTGCGACGATGAAGCAACACAAGGAGATATTTTTGAGGCTTTGTCTTGGCTGAAAGAAGTGTCCTCACCTTCCGACGTGTGTATCTTCTATTATGCAGGTCATGGATACAGAGATGAGAAAGACCGATTCTTCTTTGTGCCATACGGTGCGCATGTCGATAAGGATTGGGAATGTGTGAGTGCTCAGTCGTTCCGTGACAAGGCAAACGAGATAGATGGCAAGTTCATTGTCTTTCTCGATGCCTGCTATTCCGCAGCCTTGTTGAATGGCTCACGCTCAGCTGTGACCGACCATTTCCTTGAGCAGTTGCGCTCGGCGAAGAACGGCATGATGCTCTATGCTTCGAGCGAATCTGACACGAAATCGAAAGAAGACCCTGAATGGCAGAACGGAGCCTACACGCATGTACTGGTGGATGCCTTGAATGGTGCTGCCAAGGAAGATGGCGACGAAGGACTTTCGACCGACAAGCTGGACAAGTTCCTTTACAATAAAGTGAAAGAGATAACAAAGGGAACACAGAAACCTATATGGGTTTGCCCAAATGGTACACAACGTTTTAACCTCTTTATTTATGACAAGTAAGATGATGAAACAACTATTGGTTGTGTTGCTGTTATTAGCTCCTATCTTCGACATTTCGGCTGCAGCAACAAAGGAGTATATAGTGTATAGTGTGGCAGGCAAGGCTTTCCTTGTAGAAGGAAGGCAGGAGACTGAACTGCATGCCAATGTGCGCCTCAAACCAAATTCAATGATTAAGATTGAGAACGAAAGCGCTGTCACTGTGCTTGATGAAAAGAACAGCAAGATGTTTTCTTTCACCAAGAAAGGGACGAATTCGGTGAAAAGTCTGGTGGATTTGGCAACAAACAAGGGCAAGAATCTTCCCAAGCTCTATGTAGAGTATTTAGTGAAGGAATTGGCGAATTCATCGAAGAAAAAGATGGTTCATCCCGACTCCTATATGCAGGTTTCAGCCACTGTTTTCCGTTCAGAAAGCAACGAAAAGCAATTTGTGAACGAGGTGTTCGATTTGTTTACGAAAAAAGACCAGGGAACACTGAGCGCGGAATCCATGATGGTGGACAAGCAAATACTGATGAGCACAGACATGGATGTTCATTTCGAACTCGTTTCCTGCGCTACGGGCAACGTGGTGACAAAGGAAGTGGCAGGAAACAGCGCTTGTTACGTACGAGTACGAAACCGCACAATGAGTCCGCTTTATGTAAACGTTCTAAACATCGACAGGAGCGGCAACAAGTACCTGGTGCTGCCAATGTATGAAGACTTGACATGCTCCAATCTATTTGTGCCTGCTGATTGCACCGTGTCGTTCACGAACGAACCTTTCATTTTCCCTGAGGGACAATCGGACGAAACCTTCGTGCTCTTTGCATCAGAAGAACCCGTGAACTTCAGTGTGCTCATGAGTCCTCTGAAGCGCGAGGGTGAAGGAAAGATGAAAGTGGGTGTGTTCAGACAGTTCTACCAAGTGAAGTGATGTTCGCTTCGCTTAAATGAAGAATGTCGCTTCGCTACGAATGTAGAATGAGCATTACACTATAGATGAGAGTAAAATACATTCTTCATTCAAAAATTCTCGAATCTATGAAGAAAAAGACTTTATTTTTGATGCTTGCCTTTTGTGCTTCCCTCAGTGTGGGAGCTCAAGAAAAGCATGCATTCGACAAGGGAGACGCCGACACTTTGGTGTATGAGCAGCTGATAACTGCCAATATGCCAAACAATTTCCATCGTAGTGTGGATTTGGAGAAAGTGAAAGCCAAGCCATGCAGTGAACAGGGAATCTACGTGGTGGAAGGCGAGTTCTATCAAGTGAAGTCGATGAGGAACGATTTCTATTTGCAGAACCGACAGGGCAAGAATGAGATTCTGTTTGATGTGCGCTACCCTTTGGAGTCGATGACCAACCTGATACTGAACTACGTGGAAAACAATGGCAGAACCTTGGCTTTCAACCATCATCAGTATGGCAATGTCATCAAGTCGGGCAAGATACCGATGCAAGTGATGTATGACTTGTTTGCGCCCCACATGGAGATGTATTGCATGGTGACAAAAATCGACAAAGATACGGTGAACGCCACGTTGGTGTTTAGGAACGTAAAACTCGATTTCATCCACATGTTAGTGTTTAAAACCCCCATGAACGATATTTTCAAGAAGGACGGCACACTCTATGCTGAACTTTACACGAATATACCGCAGAGCGATATTCGTAACTTATTCCCAAATCCCAAAAATTACAGATATAAGCGATGAAACTGAAAGAATTGTTTGCAGCATTGTTCATGCTGTTGTTTCCTATTGACATTTTGGCTCAGACCTCATTCACTATTTCTGATGGTGCTATTGAAAATGAAGCTCTGAAAACTAAGATAGAGCGAAATATGACCTATCTATTGGCTACATTTCGACTCACAGCAGAAAGCGGTAAGAAAACCATCAGCCTTTCTCGGGATTACATGACAAAAGACGCGATTGACGACGTAGAGGAGATGTGGAAAAGCAGTGCGATGAGCTGTCCACCGATGGACTTGAAAAGTCGTTGCTTGCATACAACAACCGGTTATCAGGTGCGTGGCATTCCCGTAGATATTCACGAGGCGGTCGAAGCAGAAGCACGCCAGGAACTGACCGTAAACTTCAACAAGGAGGGATTGATTGATGGTGTGTCGATTGCCATCGAGATGAATCGCTATGAACAGCTGATGGCGCAACAAAGTTCTGACCTAGATTACACGCGTCGCCAAATTATCATCGACTTTGTTGAGAACTTTCGCACGGCATACAACCGCAAGGATATTAAGTTGCTCAACAGCATGTATAGCGACAAGGCACTGATTATCACTGGTAAAGTGGTGATGGAGAAACCGAATTCTGATGTCAACAAGATGACGCTGCTCAACAACAAGGTCGTGTATCTTAGCCAAACCAAGCAGCAATACCTGCAACGCCTTTCGAATGTGTTCAACAAAACCAGATATATCAATGTGAGTTTCTCCGATATTGATGTGGTGCAGCATCCTAAATACGACGACATCTATGGCGTGACCCTTCGTCAAGTATGGCACACGGACAACTATCGAGATGAGGGGTATCTTTTCCTCATGATTGATTTCCATGATGAATACAGACCTCTCGTCCAGGTAAGGACTTGGCAACCATACAAAGACGATGCAGGAAATGTTGTCACAACCGACGACGAGATTTTCCATCTGGGTTCCTTCAAGATTCTTCGTTGATGTGCATGAAAACTTAGTTTAACGTTTAACGTTTAAAGTTTAACGAGCCTCACCCCCAACCCCTCTCCAAAAGGCGAGGGGAGTAGAATGAAGAATCCTTATAAATCCTTTAAATCCCTGATTAAACTCAAAAACTCAAAAACTTAATATTATGAGAAAACTATCAACCCTCCTTGTCATGTTCCTCATGGCACAATTTGTTTTAGCACAAGGCGTGTTAACCGTGACAGACGTGTCGCAACCCACAGACGTGTATTCTAATGATAACGACGATGGCGCTTTGGTTGTGCGATGCAATGCCTCCATTCCTTTGACCTTTGATTCGTCGATGGACAAATCAGCTGCGCCCTTCAACACCGTGATGGAAGGCTCAGACTCCGTTTATTACATCAATTTCCCTACAGGTCGTCGCTACAGAGGTCGTATCCTCAGCATCTTCTCACCAGGTTATCAGACGCTGAATATTCCTCTGAACATTGAGCCCAAGCGAGTCGTTACTTTGATTGTCGAGGACCCAAACAGTCTTGTGGATGCAGGATGTTATAAGGAACATCGCAACAAGGGACTGAACGATATTAAGAACATGAACTATCCTGAGGCTCGTTTGCAATTCGAAACGGCTGCTGAATGTTCCGAAGTTGATACGGCAGAAAATAATGCCAATCTTGCTCTTGTCGATACGCTCATATCTCTCAGAAACAAGGCTGAATTGTTTGTGCGCTTGAAGGATTACAGAAAGGCAGCTGAATGCTATAACCACCTCTTGTCGTTCAACTCTTCTGACACCTATGCCGAGAAGCAAATGGTGGAATGCCAAAAGCAATATAGCGACGACTGCATGATGGCATTCCAGCAGGCTGAACACTATTTTGAGCGCCATGAGTACGACAAGGCAAAGGAACTCTATCAGCGTGTGGTGGACGACAACTGTGCCAACATGAATCAAGCCTTTAGCAAAATCATTCAAATCAGCGAATTGAGCAGAAAGAAAAGCGAACATACGCGTGTTGTAACCTATGAATATCAGAAAGATGTGCCTATCGGCATTTCCACAGGTAGCTACAATCAGCATAAGGCAGGTGGATTCTTCTCCCTTTCGATGAACTCCAAGATATTTGAAATGGCACGTAAGGAGAACAAGGTGGGCGACGTACCAGAAGCAAATCTCAGTTTTGGTTGGACCATCAAAATCGTCAATCCACTTTGGATTTTCTTTGGTCCTGGTTTGACAGGAAAGATGTACTACGGAGACTATAAGGACGACTACGTGCCAAATGCAAAAGGAAAACCCGTGCATGTCAGCGACAAGTCGAAAGAGGTTCCAGAATCGGAAGCACTCAATGATTGGGACGGAGACGACAAGAAGAAATTGAGGTTGAATGCAGCTGTTGCTATTTCACCTGTTGTGGGTTTATGTGTCAAGTACTCCTACTTCGCTTTGCGTGTCAGCTATCAGTATCGTTTCGTCATGAAGAAAGAATTGGAGAAATTCATGGGAACGCAGCGCTTGGCAATTGGCATAGGTGTTGCCTTCTAACCCATAGCAATCATTCCAATTTCCATCCAAGGTTTCGTCTTCCGCTTTATTATTATAACAAAGAATGGGGGCTTTATCTCAACTCGAAGATAAAGCCCCCATTCCACATTCTTTACATTTCACTCAAAATCCCATTTCCTTTTTTTGTTCTTTTTCTTTCTGTTTTGCTTGCTTTTGTGCCCGTTTGAGTCGGAGTTCAGGTTTCTTTGCCACTTCTTTCAGTCCGTCCTCCAACTCCTTTCCCTTGTGCTTTTCCAATTTGTCGTCGTCGGGAAGCGTCTTGATCTTTTCGAAACCCTTGGATTCGTAATCCATCATTTCATACACTTTGTCAGCTTTGTTAGGAACAAACAGACGAGCCTCTATCACATCGGGTGAGAAGGCATTGCTGGCACATGTAGGAGGATTCTCTTTGTGGCAATACATCGTGTGGATGTCGCCGCATCCTTCAAAGCAGTTGGGACCGAGAGAACTGATGCTCTTGGGGAGGTCGATGACAATGAGTCCTTTGCATCCCGAAAAGGCACCCGTATGGATGGTGGTGGTGCCTTCGCGCAGCGTCAGCATTTGTAGCTTTTCGCAGTTCTGGAACGCATATTCACCTATGACATCCACGGAACCGGGTAGATAGAGATATTTCAAGCGGATACAATCCTGACAGACCTGGTTGCCGATTTGGGTAACAGAATTAGGAAACGCGAGGGAATCAATGCTGCTGCAATAGGCGAACGCGCTTGGCTTGATGTAGTTCACGCCTGATGGAAGCTTCAGCTCTGAGAGATTCTTACAATTAAAGAAAGCTTTTTCGCCGATGGTCTTTAACGAAGAAGGCAACTGAATGTGTGAAAGGCTTTGGCAGAAGGCAAAGGCACTGTCGCCAATGGTTTCAATGGTGGAAGGGAGTTTGATGTATTCCAGGCCTTCTTGGTCGTAGAAAGCGTTGGCACCAATGCCTGTGATGGTATATTTTTCATCCAGAGCCTTTTATGGAACACTGAATTCGTTGGGGTATTTTCCACTTTGAGAATGCATGAAATCTGCTGTTCCGTTTTGTTTCATCAAGAAAACATTCCCTTCGGAGAGCAGATAGGCAGACGCAGTGGATTTGGAGAACTGTTCCCTCATGTTAGGGAAATAGTGAGCCCAGTTACTGCTGATGTATTTGTTGAAACTACCGTTTTGCAGTACCAGAACGGCATGATTGTCTTGGGTTGTGTCGAAAGCTTGTGGACCTATGGTGATGGCGTTGTGCATGTCTGCCACCACTTCCTTCAATCTTTCGCACTGGGTGAAAGCCAGTTGCTTGATGTTGGTGAGGGATGCAGGTAGATGGACACTCTCTATCGATGTGCAGTTCTTGAAAGCTTCCTCACCTATAATCATGAGGTTTTCGGGCAATTGGATGTTGGCTAAATGGGTGCAGCCTGCAAAGGCTTTGTCACCGATTTCGAGGATGGAAGAAGGAAGGTCGATGTCGGTGAGTTGAGTGATATTCTCGAATGCGTAGGAACCGATTTCAGTCACTTTGAGTTTGTGGATTCGGTACATGATGTATGGAGGCACTTGGAAGGAAGCTTGCGAAGGGTCAAGAGGACGGTAAACAGTGGCTTCCTTGTCGGTGGCGTCCAACATAAAAGTGAATCCCTCCGCATCCATCATGCTGGGTATGTAGTTGACAATGCTGTCGTATTTGACTTGCATACGGGCAGCATAGTTCACGTAGTCGTTTTCCGACTTTTGCAAGCGCTGACTGTAGTTGACAGCAGTCTTGTCGATATTCTCCAAGAGCGATTGGTTGAGATTGGCAATCGAGTCGTAGGAAGCAAGAAGATGGACATTGCCACAGGTGTCGTAGGTGGAGATGAGCTTGTCCATTGCCCGCAGATTTCTTTGGCATTGGGCAAGGGCTTTGGTGTAGTTGTTGGTTTCTTTCTTTCGGTCCTTGACAGGTTCGGTGTTGGTCTCTGTCATGGCAAATTGTGACGTAGGCGTCGATGTGTCTGCCACCATTTGGATAGGACGGTCGAGCGTGATGACGAGTTCGCCATCGTTCGAAGTTGCTTTCTTATCCTCTATGGTAGAGACTTCTTGTTTTTCACTTTTCACTTCTCGCTTTTCACTTTTCACTTCGGCCGTTTGACCTTGATAGTCAGTTTTGTCGTATAGTGTGAGGTGTGCTCTTTTCAGCGTGACGGTTCCGGCATCGATATTCACGGTGAAGGTCTCGAGCACATTGGTAGATGTCTCTGCGGCAGTAAGCGTTGTGGAAGGCCCTTGCACCAGCAGGATTTTGGTACCAGTATAGAGAAGCGCACCATCCATCATCACTCCTTCCGCAGTGAATTTCAGGACGTGCTGCTCGGTTTTGAAAGTACGCAAATAGAGTTTTTCGAAAAACTTCTCCTGGGTATTGGTTTGGCTATAGGCAAAAGTGGATAGCGACAACAGCAATAGGGTGAAAATCAAGTGTTTCATTTCAGATGATATTAGCTTACTTTATTTTGACAATTCGCATGCAAAAATACTAAATACTTTTAATAATATATCAAATCACACGGAATTATTTGTCATTTGAACATCGAATTCATGATTGTTTTCCCGCTTATGTTACAAAAATGAAAGAAAAGGGAAATAAATTGATAGGGAATGAAAGGATAATGTTGTAAATTTGCAATCGGTAAAATGTATAGAATCATCAAACTAATAAATTTCCTTTATGAGAAAAATGAATCGAATCAAGACCATTGCCTTTTTGCTCTTATTGCCGCTGGCATTCTCCATACAGCTGGCAAGGGCGCAGTATGGCAATACGCCTCCACTCCATCGAGAGGGCAATCAATTGAAGGACCCGCACGGCAACACCGTTGTTCTGCATGGTGTGATGGACACCCCGAGTCCTTATTTCAACAGTTATCGTTGGGGAAACAGCTGTAACTCGAGTACGGTGACTCCTTGCATCAATTATTTCAACAAAGCAACCTGTTCCGCTTGCACCTCGACCCTTGTTGGACAAACGACCCCAACAAGCCAAGGACGGGCAGCGAAGGAGGCGAGGCAAACATCAGTCAGTTCAGTGCCACTCGCCTCAAGACTTACCTGCGTTCGCTTTACACACGCATTGCCGTAAACGCAGTGAAGCACGGACTCTACGTGGTGATTCGCCCACCTGGCGTGTTCCCAGGAGAAGTGAAGGTGGGTGATGAATACAACGAGTATCTGATGACCGTGTGGGACATCGTGTCGCAGAATGATACCATCAAGAAGTATTCAGGACAAATCTCCCTCGAATTGGGAAACGAGCCTGTGAACTTGAAGGATGCCAACGGACAGAACAACGTGACGGCTTTGCACGACTTCTTCCAACCTATCGTCAACAAGATTCGTGAGAATGGTTTCACGGGCATCATCTGGATACCTGGCACGGGCTGGCAATCGAACTACCGCGACTTTGCAACCTGCCCTATCGAGGACGAGAACATGGGCTACGCCGTACACGACTACACAGGCTGGTACGGAGCCAGCGATAACAGCTACAACACCGCCAACTACATCCGTCAGTTCAAGGAGCAGGTGCCAGTGGTGGAAACCCATCCTATCGTGATTACGGAGGTCGATTGGAGTCCTGAGAAGGAAGGTACGGGACACTACAACGAGCATGGCGACTGGGTGACGAGCAACTATGGCACGTGGTCCACGGGTTCCACCTCGAAGTGGGGCAAGGCTTACAAGGCATTGCTCGACCACTACGGCAACATTTCCATGACGCTTTCGGGTACCGCTTGCTACATCGACATCGACCAGTATCTCAAGAACAACAAGGTTGTCCCTGCCTACAAGACCGACATGGAAAACCACGGAGTGGATCCTTACGAGGCATGCGGCGTGGCTTGTTTCGATTGGTACAAGCAATGGGCAAACGTGAATGCACCTCATCCTGACTACAAGAAGCAATACACAGCCGACACGGGCTATGGCTACTTCCTCAATCCGCTCATCAATGCCGATTTCCCTGACCCCGACATTATCCTCGTGGGCGACACCTATTATCTCTGCTCCACGACGATGTTCTATTTCCCTGGTGCCACGATTCTCAAGTCGAAGGACCTCGTGAACTGGGAATACTGTGCAAATCCACTTCAGCAGATAGCCGACGACGACCCTCATAACCTGATGAACGGACAAAACCGCTATTCGAAGGGTCAGTGGGCACCATCCCTGCAATATCACAACGGCAAGTTCTACCTCAACTTCATCGCCTTTTCTGCCGATGGCTACGACGATGGTGGCGACTGGATACTCTCTGCCACCGACCCTGAAGGCGAATGGACCATGACGAAGCTCGATGGTTTCTACTACGATTCAGGCTTCCTCTTCGACGACAACCGCGACCACTTGCACGGACTGGGCGAAAACGGTGAGCAAAATGGTGATGGCTATCTCTACGTAGCAGCAGGCATTGGCGACATCACCGTGAGCAAGCTCAATGCATCCACTTTCAGGGAAATCGAAAGCAAGCGCGTCATCAGCGTGGGCAATGGTTGCGAGGGTTCCCACTTCTACCACATCGGTGACTACTATTACATTTATGCTACCTACGGCGGCACCGAGGGTTCGCAAACCATTTTCCGCTCCAAGAGTCCGTTCGGACCTTACGAGGAAAGCAGCGACCGCGTGTTCAAAAACCAGAAGATTCACCAAGGTGGATTGGTTCAGACACAGATGGGCGAGTGGTGGACGATTCTCTTCAAGGACGCTGGCACCGTGGGACGTATCCCTTATCTTGAGCCAGTGAAATGGGTGGACGGTTGGCCAGTGCTGGGCAACAACGGAACGGATGTGACTGCCGCAGGCAAGCCATACGCCAAGCCAAATGTGGGCAAGACCTATCCAAAGACCTATCTGCCTACGAACGACACCTTCACGGAACCTCGACTCGGATTGCAGTGGGAGTGGAACCACAACCCCGACAATTCGGCTTGGTCGCTCTTCGACAACCCAGGACATCTCCGCCTCCACACAGCAAGTCTGACCAACGAACTCTCTCAGGCTCGTAATATGCTCACGCAGCGTATCTTCGGCTATAACATTGCCAACACCATTTCGAGCAAGTATCCCGACAGCTACGGCACCATTTCGCTCGACACCTACGGCATGCAGGATGGCGATGTGGCAGGTCTTTGCGTGTTCCAAGACCCTTACGGCTACATCGGCGTGAAGCAGGTGGATGGCAAGAAGTATTTCGTTCAGTATCGCAGTGCATACGACAACACCGCTGCCACGGAGAAGGTAGGCGAGGAACTCACGCAGGACAAAGTGTTCCTCCGCATCATTGCCAACTTCGGAACAAACAAGGCAAGTTTCTACTACTCCTACGACAATCAGACATGGCGTGCACTCGGCAGCGATATGACCATGCGCTACACCCTGAAGATATTTGTGGGCAACCGTTTCGGCATCTTCAACTATGCCACAAAGAGCTTAGGCGTGGGCTATGTGGACGTCGATTGGTTCAGCACAGAACCTGTCTATAGCGAAGACCGCTTCTTCGGCGAGGGAGTGCTGAAGACTTACACAAAGGAAGACCTCACACTCACTTCCCTCTCCATGCCATCCGACGGCATCACAGTGCTCACAGGCAGTAGTTCGGCACTGAACATCACAGCCACCTATCAGTCGGGACTCACGCAGAACGTGTCTTCGTCCTGTACTTATAGCATTGCCAACCCATCGATTGCCACCATTGTTGGTGGACGTGTCGTAAGCCAGATGGAAGGAAGCACCGAGGTGACTGCCACCTACACAGACATCAATGGCACCACCCAGAGCGTGACCTTCACCGTCACCGTTTCCACCTTCCCACTCACTGCCGACGCTTTCAATCCTTCCATCTACGGTTCGGGTAAGTTCACCGAAAAGACGGGAGCTCTCCAGACCAGTCAGTATGGCTTCGGTGGTTGGGAGTATGGTTCGGGACTCGACCTCTCTGCCTACAACTACATCGTTGTGAAACTCCGTCGCTCTGCTTCTTGCAACCCTTCATTCCGCATATTCGACAACACCAGCTATTGGTCCACTCCTTACATGGCGGACATGGGCACATCGAAACAAGCAGTGGTGGATTTGCACAACATGAAGAAGTCGGACGGCTCACTTGCTGACCCATCCCACATCTACATCGTTGGTTTCTGGACGACAGGCTCCTCCGCTGTATATATCAGTGAGGTGTATCTCAGCAACGATGGAACAACACCGCTTGCCATCCTCGACCCTGTCAGTCAGTCGCTCGTGAAATCAGTCGAATATTTCTCGCTCGATGGACGTCGAATCACGCAACCTGCTCCAAATAGCATTGTCATCGTCCGCAAGACGCTGATGGATGGAAGCATCTCAAGTGATAAGGTAATCGTAAAAGGCGAATAATCTTTTAGTCATTATTTATCTTATACATGTTTTAGCCAGCAAAAGTGACACACTCTTTGCTGGCTAATTTTATTTTTCATGATGAAAATGAGGGATTTGCGACAGATTTTGAGGGCAATTCCAAGAATTGTCGCAAAAGAAGGCGGTTGTCGCAAGAAGAGGAGATAAAAAGAATAAAAAAATTTGCAAACGCTCTTTGTTCGCTATATCTTTGCAACGTCAAACAAAAAAATGACGAATCAAAACAATTTTTACAGTAACAATTATTATTAACTTTAAAAACTTTAAGAAGATGAAAAAGATTATTCGCAATTTCACAATGGCTCTTGCAGCATTGTTTATGGTTTCAGTAACAGCAATGGCTGACGATGACAAACCAATAGAATTCTCCCAGTTGCCTCAGGCGGCACAAACAACCGTAAAAAAAGAATTCCCTTCGCATCAGATTGCTTTCACCACTCAGGAAGGCATACTTTCCAAGACCTACGAAGTGCACTTCTCGAATGGAGACAAGATCGAATTCGATTCCAAGGGAAATTGGGATAATGTGAGCATGAAGAGTGGTCCGGTGCCAGCAACGTTCATTCCTGCCGCTATCGACAAGTTCGTGAAAGCCAAGTATCCAAACACTTTCATCAAGAAGATCGACAAGGATAGACGAGACACCGAAATCGAACTCTCCAACGGTTTAGACCTCAAGTTCAACAAGAACTACAAGTTGATTGAAATCGACGACTAATCTCGCAAATATCCCATAAATCTTCTTCTCAAAATCTTATAACTCTCAGCCCAGGGCAATCCCCTGGGTTTTTTGTTGATAGAAAAACATCGCACTGGCGTGCTTGATTTATCTGATTATCCTGATTTCAATGATTGACTTTTAAAATAATCAGATGAATCAGGGTAATCATTGTTTACAACAAACATCGCACTGGCGTGCTAGATTTAATGATTTTTCTGATTTCGATGATTATCAATAAACAAAACGACCTGAAAGGATTCGATTGTACTGACGCACTCCTTCAACTTTACTGACGCTCTCCTTTGATTATACTGTTCCTTCATCTTGGAGAAAGCCAATCTTTCCTTCGATTAAACTGCACTTTTCCTTTGATTTTACTGAAGCACCGAGCCCTCAACGTTGTCACGGCGAACCTTCGCCATCGCAACGCCGAAGGCTCGGCAAGTCGATGACGAACCTTCGGCAACTAGTTGAATTCAAAGGAGCGGTTCAGTCAATCCACAAATGTGGTTGGCTTCCGCCGAGCTAAAGGTTCTGATAATCCCCAAAAGCGATGCACCAAAAGCAGTAATCCCGATGGTAGCGACAGAAGAATTTAGTGATTTTTTGTCTTAGGAAAGAAATTATAATAATTAGAATAATTACTCCAAAAATAATTGTTCAGCGAATAATATCAAGGAGTGTCACTTCGTGACAGAAATCTCACAAATCTTTTCAAATCTTTCAATAATCTTCAAAATAACATTTGTATGATTTGTTTAGATTTATAAGATTTGGCTACGCCGAGCTGAAGGTTCTTTGCGAGCAAAGCGAGT
>OMTC01000017.1 GCA_900313845.1 uncultured Prevotellaceae bacterium | reverse complement strand
GATGAAATTATTCCACCTTTTTCTCTCGTTTTCACTGAAAAACGTCCCCACCCCTCCATCAAAACCGAGGTTTTGCTTTGTGCAACTGATGAATTCCCTTGCTCTCCTTCCCCTCTGCAAACGTTGCAATATGAGCCTTCAATGCTGAAGTCATTCTCCACCAACACTGAAGTTACGCTCCACCAACACGAAAGTTATTCTCCACCGTCAGTAGAACTACGCTCCTTCGATTCTTGTGAAGCAATTCTTCAATTCATGAAAAACGATTCTTTGATTGTAGTGGCGTTTTCCTTTGAGGCGAGCCTTCGCCATCGCAACGCCGAAGGCTCGTTATCGAAACGCCGAGCCTTCGGCAACTAGTTAAATCCAAAGGAGCGCTTCAGTCAGTCCCCAAATTCGCTTCTGAAAAAGCGAAGGATTCATTCAGTAGAAGCAAAGAATTCCCTCAGTCAATCCACTATCCTGCTTCGATTTTGTCGTTGCTTTATCTCAGCATCTCCACGAAAAAAATCTCATCGCAGATGCCTTTTTTGAATTTAATTATTCTATGTCAAAAAAAATGTGTAAGTTTGCAAGGTGAAATAAATATTATAATGATTTTTGAATACGACGTTCTCGTAGTGGGAGCAGGACATGCTGGATGTGAGGCGGCTTCGGCAGCAGCACGGATGGGCGCAAAGACTTGCCTCATCACGATGGACATGAACAAGATTGCGCAGATGAGTTGCAATCCTGCCGTGGGCGGAATTGCAAAAGGTCAGATTGTGCGCGAGATTGACGCACTGGGCGGACAGATGGGAATCGTGACCGACCACTGCGCTCTGCAATTCCGAATGCTGAACCGCTCGAAGGGACCTGCCATGTGGAGTCCACGAGCACAATGCGATAGAGAGAAATTCATCTGGACTTGGCGAGGCATCCTCGAAAACACGGAAAACCTCAACATTTGGCAAGACCAAGTAAAGGAAATCATCGTTGAAAACACTGAAATTCAAGGAGTTAAAACTTTCCTTGGTGCAGAATTCAGAGCGAAATGCGTGGTGATTACCGCTGGCACCTTCCTCAACGGACTGATGCACATCGGGCGCAACAAACTCCCTGGAGGACGCATCGCCGAACCTGCTTCACCGCTCCTCACGGAATCCATCACGCAGCATGGTATCCGCAGCGGACGCATGAAGACGGGCACTCCTGTGCGCATCGACAAGCGCAGCGTGGATTTCTCGCTGATGGAGCAACAGGATGGCGACTCGGACTACCACAGCTTCTCCTACATGAGCGTGCCTCGCAAACTGAAGCAACTGCCTTGCTGGATTTGCTACACCACTCCCGAGGTGCACGAGGTGTTGCGAACAGGCTTTGCCGACTCCCCTCTCTTCAATGGACAGATTCAGAGCATCGGTCCTCGCTACTGCCCAAGCATCGAAACCAAGCTCCACACCTTCCCCGACCGCGACCAGCACATGCTCTTCCTCGAGCCTGAGGGGGAGACGACGA
Source organism: uncultured Prevotellaceae bacterium (assembly GCA_900313845.1). GTDB lineage: Bacteria > Bacteroidota > Bacteroidia > Bacteroidales > Bacteroidaceae > UBA3839. The sequence goes on along the minus strand of OMTC01000017.1, from coordinate 11,197 downwards.
ACGAGATGTATCTGAATGGATTCAGTTCGTCGTTGCCAATGGATGTGCAAATCGAAGCACTGCGTCGCATGCCTTGTTTCCGAAACCTCGTCGTGTATCGTCCAGGCTATGCCATCGAATACGACTTCTTCGACCCTACCCAACTGAAGCACACGCTGGAGTCGAAAATCATCAGCGGACTCTTCTTCGCAGGACAGGTGAACGGAACCACAGGCTACGAGGAAGCAGCAGGACAAGGACTCGTGGCTGGCGTGAATGCCGCCCTGAAAGTGGCAGGAAAAGAGGAATTCGTGCTGAAGCGCAACGAGGCATACATCGGAGTGCTGATTGACGACCTCGTGACCAAAGGCGTGGACGAGCCATATCGTATGTTCACTTCCCGCGCTGAGTATCGCATCCTCCTTCGTCAGGACGATGCCGACATGCGTCTCACGGAGCGCAGTTACCGAATGGGACTTGCCACGCAGGAACGCTACGACCGTATGCTCGACAAGAAGAAGCGCATCGAGGCACTCATCGAGTTCACGGAGAACTTCTCCCTCAAAGCCGCACTCATCAATCCTGCCCTCGAACAGATAGGTACTACCCCACTCCAGCGCGGCTGCAAACTCGCCGAGCTCTTGGGACGCCCTCAGGTCACCTTGCAGAACATCCTGCCTCACATCAAAGCCTTCCAAGCCGAGGTGGCAAAACAAACCGAAGGCAAGAGCGAGGCGGAGCGGGAGGAAATCCTCGAGGCGATGGAGGTGAGAATCAAATACAGCGGCTACATCCAGCGCGAACGGGAAATGGCTGAGAAGATGATTCGTTTGGAGAACATCAAAATCCAAGGCAAGTTCGACTACATGAACATGAACAACATCACCATCGAAGCCCGCCAGAAACTCACAGCCATCAACCCCGTCACCCTTGCTCAAGCCAGCCGCATCCCAGGTGTATCGCCCAGCGACATCAATGTGCTGCTCGTGCTGATGGGAAGATAAGGAAATTGTTTCACGTGAAACAGTCCAACAACAATAATAGAAACAAACAACATATCTCAACACACAGGAACATGAATAATGAATATCTGATGAAGCACCTTCGTTCTATCGAAGACTTCCCAAAACAAGGAATCAACTTCCGCGACGTCACCACCCTCTTCAAGGATGCCAAGTGTATCAAGATCATGGACAAGGAACTCTATGAACTCTACAAGGACAAGGGCATCACGAAGGTGGTGGGCATTGAGTCGCGCGGTTTCATCATGGGCGCCATCCTCGCCCGTCGTCTCGGCGCAGGACTCGTGATGTGCCGCAAGCCAGGCAAATTGCCAGCAGAGACCGTCAGCCAATCTTTTGAAAAGGAGTATGGCACCGACACCATCGAAATCCACAAAGACTCCATCGACGAGAACGACGTGGTGCTCATCCACGACGACCTCCTTGCCACGGGCGGAACCATCAAGGCAGCCTGGGAGCTCGTGAAGAAATTCAACCCAAAGAAATGCTATATGAACTTCATCATCGAGATTCGCGATGAAGGACTCTATGGCCGCGAGAACATTGGCGATGGCATTGAAGTGACCTCCCTTATCTGCGTTTAACAAAGAAAAGCATTGGAAAAGCCAATTTCCATAAACCGCTGAAAGACCGAAAGTTATGCTCAGTTTGTTTCACGTGGAACAAGTCTGGGCATAATTTGTCTTTCAACCAAAACTTTAACCCAAGCCCTTTCCCTCCCTTCCAATTATAGCCACCGTTCGCTGCGGTTCCGCCGCAGCCTCCCCTTCTAACAGAGGAAAAGAGCCCCCTAGAACCAACCCCCAAAAAAGATGACAAAAGACGAAGAGCGCCTCCAAAGACTGAAGAACATCGTACTGAATCTTCCCGAGAGTCCTGGCTGCTACCAATACTTTGATGAAAACAAAACCATCATCTACGTTGGCAAAGCCAAGAACTTAAAGCGTCGTGTTTCCTCCTATTTCCAAAAGAACCAGAAAAGCAGGAAGACGGAAATCCTCGTTTCGAAGATTCAGGACATCAACTATGTGGTGGTTTCATCAGACGAAGATGCACTCCTCTTGGAAAACAATCTCATCAAGAAATACAAGCCACGCTACAACATTCTCCTGAAGGACGACAAAACCTATCCTTCGGTTTGCGTCACGAATGAATACCTTCCACGCGTTTTCAAAACCCGAACCATCAATGCAAAATGGGGCACCTACTACGGTCCTTATTCCCATGCAGGAACCCTCAACAACATGCTCGATCTCATCAATCGAATGTATCAGATTCGTCGATGCAGGATGCCAATCACGGAAGAAAACGTGAAAGCAGGGAAGTACAAAACCTGTCTTGAATACCACATCAAGAACTGTTTGGCACCCTGCATAGGCAAGCAAACTCGGGAAGATTACATGAAAAGCATCGAAGAAATTCGTGAGATTCTAAAAGGAAATACCAAGATTGTTTGCCAAAGAATGCTGGCACAAATGGAGCGTCTTTCAGAGCAGATGCGTTTCGAAGAGGCGATGATTCTGAAAAGAAGATACGATTTGGCGCGTGAATTCGTGGAGAAGAGTGAAGTGATTGCAGGGTATGATTACGACATAGATGTGTTCAGCATCGAAGACGAAGAGAAGTGCTCCTACATCAATTATCTGCACGTGACGAACGGATGCATCAACCAAGCCTTCACCTTCGAATTCAAAAAGAAAATCGACGAATCGCCCGAAGACATGCTTGCCCTGGGTATTGTAGAAATGCGACAACGCTACAAGAGCAAATCCAAAGAGATTGTCGTTCCTTTCCCGCTCGACATCGAACTGAACAACGTTACGATAACGGTTCCGCAGCGAGGTGACAAGAAACATCTGCTCGACCTCTCACTTGCCAACGTGAAGCAATACAAATTCGACAAGATGAAGCAGGCTGAAAAGCTCAATCCTGAACAAAGAAGCACGAATCTATTGAAGGAATTGCAGAAAAAATTAGGCTTGGCAAAACTCCCTATGACGATAGAATGTTTCGATAATTCGAATATTCAAGGCTCAGATGCTGTGGCAGGATGCGTGGTTTTCAAACAAGCCAAACCATCGAAAAACGATTATCGCAAATATAATATAAAAACGGTGGTAGGTCCCGACGACTACGCCTCCATGGCAGAAGTGGTGGAACGACGTTATTCTCGTATGGTGGAAGAAGGCACTCCCCTACCCGACCTGATTATTACGGATGGAGGAAAAGGACAAATGGAAGTGGTGCGTCATGTGGTGGAAGACAAACTGCAGCTCGAAATACCGATTGCTGGACTTGCCAAGGACAATAAACACCGAACCAACGAACTGTTATTCGGATTCCCTATCCAAACCATCGGCATTGAGATGAATTCGCCACTATTCCAATTTCTCACAAGAATTCAAGATGAAGTGCACCGCTATGCTATCACCTTCCATCGGGAGAAACGAAGCAAACATCAGTTGGTTTCGGAATTAGATGGTATCAAAGGAATTGGCGAAGCCACAAAAACGCAGTTGCTAAAGAAATTCCATAGTGTGAAGCGAATCAAGGAAGCAAGCGAAGAAATAATTGCCGAAATCATCGGACCTGCCAAAGCAAAACTCGTAAAGGAAGGACTGAAATAAAACGATGATTTCAGAAAGTTTCACGTAGAACATGGAAAAGAATTGAAGAAGAATTACTAATTTTGCAAAAGACAAATAAAGAAGATAGAATGAGAGCAGTTATTCAGAGAGTATCACACGCATCTGTCACCATTGAGGGAGAAGTAAAAAGCTCCATTGGAAACGGACTTTTGGTACTATTGGCATGCGAGAATGCAGACAACGATGAGGATATTCAGTGGCTCAGCAAGAAAATTGTGAGTCTCCGCATATTTGACGATGAAAACGGAGTGATGAATCGTTCAGTGATGGACATCAACGGAGAAATCCTCGTCATCAGCCAATTCACACTTTGGGCATCCTACAAGAAAGGAAATCGACCTTCGTATCTGAGAGCTGGAAGTCACGAAATCACCGTACCTTTGTACGAAAAGTTCTGTTCCGCCCTCTCGCAATGCTTAGGAAAGGAAGTGGGAACGGGTGAATTTGGTGCTTACATGCAGGTGGAACTGCTCAATGATGGTCCTGTAACCATCTGTATGGACACAAAAAACAAAGAATAGTCGATGAAATCGGCGAAAATTGAAGATAAATCTTTGAACCTCAAATAATTATCATCATGGAAACAAACAAATATGAGCAAACGTTTGCTAAGTACGACCTAAATCTCGATGACGAGAAGGTAGCTCGCCAAGTTGAAATCCTTTTGAAGGAGCATTTGGAAGAAAACAACACGGTTGAAGTGAAGAAATTCTTGCTGAATTCCGTGGAACTCACCACCCTCAAAACTACCGACAGCGAGGAAAGCGTACTGAAATTTGTGGAGAAAGTAAATGAGTTTGATGACAAATATCCGGAATTGGGACACGTAGCAACGGTATGTGTGTATCCTAATTTCGCTAAGATTTGCCACGACACCTTGGAGAATGAGGAGGTGGAAATCGCTTGCGTATCGGGTAGTTTCCCTTCCTCCCAAACTTTCATCGAAGTGAAAGTAGCAGAAACCGCCCTTGCCATCAAGGATGGAGCTACAGAAATCGACATCGTGATGCCTGTAGGCAAGTTCCTCAGTGAGGACTATGAAGGTGTTGCCGATGACATAGCTGAATTAAAGGCTGTATGCGGTGATAAGAAGATGAAGGTTATACTGGAGACAGGATGCCTCAAAACCGCCTCAAACATCAAGAAAGCGTCGATTTTGAGCATGTATGCAGGTGCAGACTACATCAAAACATCCACTGGTAAGTTGGAACCTGCTGCCACACCAGAAGCGGCATTCGTGATGTGCCAGGCAATCAAAGAATACTACGAAAAAACGGGTATTCAGATAGGATTTAAGCCTGCTGGCGGAATGAAAACAGTGAAAGACGCACTCACCTACTACACCATCGTTAAGGAGGTATTGGGCGAAAAATGGCTTACCAACCAATGGTTGCGTCTCGGTACCAGCTCTCTCGCCAATAAGTTATTGAGCGACATCACAGGAGAGGAAGTGAAATTCTTCTAATCCCCTACCCTATCCTACACAGGTAAGTAGAGAAATAAAAAACAGCAATATTAGGACTTACCTACAAAGCAAAAGGCACTGGTTCAGAGCGAACACAGTGCCTTTCTAATAATTCAAGTATGGAAAATTATTAATTTTCTTCTTCAGTTTCGTGACATTTGCAATAATTGAAGCTTGTTCCATCAAAACAATGCGTGCAAACATCACATTTTGGTAAACCAATCGCATCAACCAAAGTCTCTACCTTGTTGAATTTCAAGGTGGAAAGACCGAGACGTTTTGCAATTTCATCCACCATCTTCTTGTATTCAGGGGAATCGGTGGTAGAATACTTTTCAAGATTCTTATTAGGATCGCCCTCGAAATCACGAATAATGCGGCGTGTTATGAGCTCCAAATCGCTCTTAGAAGCCGTGAAACCGATGAAAGGGCATCCATATACCAATGGAGGGCAAGAAATGCGTACATGCACCTCTTTTGCGCCATAATCGTAGAAGGTTCTCACGTTGTCCTTCAACTGAGTGCCACGCACGATACTATCGTCGCAGAAAACGATGCGACTATCCTTCAGAAGCGCTCCATTAGGAATCAGTTTCATCTTGGCTACCAAGTCTCTACGCATCTGATTTCCAGGGGTAAAACTACGTGGCCAAGTAGGCGTATATTTCAAAACTGCACGCTTGTAAGGGATGCAATGTCCTTCAGAATAACCCAAAGCGGTACCTACACCTGAGTCTGGAATACCACAAACGAGGTCGGCCTCCGTTTCATCTTCTTGCCCCATGACCTTTCCGCACTTTTCACGCACTACTTCCACATTGACTCCCTCGTAATCGCTGGCAGGAAAACCATAATAAACCCACAAGAAAGAACAAATTTGCTTGCGTTTGAAAGGCTTTTGAAGGACTTCCACACCTTCGGGATGAATTCGAACAATCTCACCTGGACCTAAGTCTCTAACAAGCTGATAATCAAGATTTGGGAAGCTGGTACTTTCACTGCTCACGGCATAAGCACCCTCTTTCTTTCCAATAACAACAGGAGTTCTTCCTAAGGCATCGCGAGCCGCAATGATTCCGTTTTCAGTGAGAATCAACATCGAACAGGAACCTTGTACCTTCTCATATACCATATTGATACCTTCCACAAAGGTCTTTCCCATATTGATGAGAATGGAAATAAGTTCGGTCTGATTGATGTTGTTAGAACTCATCTCACTCAGATGCATTCCCTTCTGCAAGAGTTCCAATGCTATCTCACGAAGATTATTCACCTTTGCAACAGTTACAACAGCGTAACGTCCTAAGTGTGAATTGATTAAAATGGGTTGTGGGTCGGTATCACTAATCACACCGATACCAGAATTTCCTAAAAAACTATCCAGTTCTGGTTCAAAGCGAGAGCGAAAATAATCACGCTCCAAACTATGAATGGTGCGTGTGAATCCTTTGTCATCATCAAAAGTAACCAAACCCGCACGCTTGGTTCCCAAGTGCGAGTTATAATCCGTACCGTAAAATAAGTCATTGACGCAGTTCTGCAACTGAACTGTCCCAAAAAAACCTCCCATACTTATTGAATTTCAAATATAATAATTTACCTTAATACAATTAAAAAATGCACTGAAATCCCAAAGGTATTTAGCGCATCAGTAGTTACGATTAATCACATAATCCACGTAATCTAACAAAGCAGATTTCACATTGCTCTCTGGATAGCATGAAAGCATGGACTTAGCCTTATTGGCATAATCCCGCATGATCTTTTCTGCATAGTCGATACCTTGATTTTCGAGCGTAAAACGCACCAAAGTAGCGATTTCATCGGCAGAAATCGAACCATCCTTCACTTTGTACGCCAACTGGAACATATCTTCTTGATTCTTTGAGAATAAGGCATGTATGACAGGCAAAGTAAGCTTTCCTTCAGCCATGTCATTACCCGTTGGCTTTCCAATCTCGTCTCCTGCAATATAATCGAAAATATCATCCTTGATTTGGAAACAGATTCCCACCGTTTCGCCGAAAAGACGAAGGCGCTCCAAATCTTCCTCACTGGCATTCACCGTCAGCGCACCACCCTCGGCAGCAGCGGCGAATAGTTCTGCCGTCTTTCCTTGAATGATATTGAAATAAACATCTTCAGAAATCGTCTGATTATAGATATTTCGCAACTGAAGTAACTCACCATCTGCTAAGCGCTCCGACACTCGTGCCACAATTTCAATCAAGCGAGTGCTTTCAGTTTTGGCAGCATTCAACAGTACATGCGAGAGCAAATAGTCGCCTACAAGCACAGCCACTTTATCGCCAAACAACTGATTTACAGATGGATTGCCACGACGCTCACAACTCTCATCCACGATGTCATCGTGAACAAGACTGGCTGTGTGCAAGAACTCGAAGGCGAGTGCTGCAGAATAAGTTCTTTCGTTGATTTCGCCTAACAATTTAGCAACCAATATCGTAAGCAAAGGGCGCATCATCTTACCCTTTCTCGAACTGATGCGCTGAAGTACATCATTCAAAAGAAGGTTACTTGAATGTGACATAAATGAATCAAACAAATTCTTGCATTGATTCATTTCATTCTCAACTGGTTTTACTAATTTGTCAATGCCGCTCATTCTGAGTTGTTGATTTGAAAATTTTACGCAATAGGCAAAATATTCCCAAAATCGGGTACAAATTTAGCAAATAAACTTGGGACTTGGAATTATTTGCTTAACTTTGAGGGCAAAATTTTCAAAAAAATGAAAAAACTGTTCCTTCTTGACGCTTACGCACTCATTTACAGAGCATATTACGGCTTTATTCGCACTCCTATTAAAAATAGTAAAGGAGAGGATACTTCTGCCATTATGGGCTTCGTCAACACCCTTGAAGACGTGTTGAAAAGGGAAAATCCAGAGTATATCGGTGTGGCTTTCGACCCAAAAGGAGGCACGTTCCGACATGAAATCTATCCTCAATACAAGGCACAACGTGAAGAGACTCCCGAAGCCATTCGCTTTGCCGTACCTATCATCAAGGACATTCTCCAAGCCTACAATATACCTATATTAGAAGTTCCTGGCTTCGAGGCAGATGATGTGATTGGTACGCTTGCATGGAGGTTTTCTTCCGATGAAATCGGCGTTTTCATGATGACTCCCGACAAGGATTACGGCCAGTTGGTACGCCCACATGTTTGGATGTATAAACCAGACACGAAAACAAAGGATTTCCAGGTTTTGGGAGTGAAAGAAATCTGTGAAAAGTACGGTATCGAAAACACGAGTCAAGTCATCGACCTACTCGGACTCATGGGTGATGCCTCCGACAATGTGCCAGGGTGCCCAGGCGTTGGTGAAGTAACCGCCGTGAAGTTGATCCAGCAATTTGGTTCTATCGACAATCTTTTGGAGAACACCGAACAACTGAAAGGTGCTCAAAAGAAGAAAGTGGAAGAAAACAAGGAGCAAATCAAATTCTCGAAATTTCTCGTCACCATCAAGACGGATGTACCTATCGACGTTTCCCTCGAAGAGCTGAAACGTGAGGACATCAATTTGAAAGAAGTGAAGGAGATTTTCGAGCGACTCGAATTTCGAGCACTCACCCAACGAGTGATGGAAGCGCATTCGGGAATCGTGGAACCAGAAAAAATTTTCTCAACAAGCAAAACTCTTCAGAAAGAGAAAAAGCAAAATTCAGGAATGGCAGACCTCTTCGGCGCTCCTTCCACTCCAACTCCTCAAAATCCACAATTCGAACTTTTCAGCGAAGAAACTGTTAAAGAAGGTGAAAAAACAGACGTTGAGAATGTAATTTTTACGTCCGTGGGTGCGGAAACAGCAGAAAAAACGATTCTCAGAGGCTTAAAAACGACCCCTCACGACTACAAACTGATTGAAACAGAGGAAGATATTGAGGAAATTTGCCAAAAATTTCTGTCTGAAAAAAATCTCAGTTTAGACACGGAGACCACTTCAACCGATGCCATGAGTGCCGAATTGGTGGGTTTAAGCTTTTCCGTGAAGGAAAACGAGGCTTACTACGTTCCTATCCCATCCGAACGCGAAGAGGCACTCCGAATTTTGGAAAAATTCAAAAAAGTGTATGCCGACGAGTCCATTTTGAAAATCGGACAGAATCTGAAATACGACATCACAGTACTCGCGAACTATGGCATCGAGGTGAAAGGTGAAATGTTCGACACGATGATTGCTCACTATGTGCTCCATCCCGAACTTCGTCACAACATGGACTACCTGGCAGAAATCTACCTCAACTACAAAACCATCCATATCGACGAACTGATTGGACCTCGTGGCAAGAACCAGAAATCTATGCGCGACCTCCAACCAACTGAGGTGTATGAATATGCAGCGGAGGATGCCGACATCACCCTTCAATTATATAAGGTGTTGAATGAGGAACTCCAACGCGAGGGACTCTTCGACCTCTTCCACAACATCGAAATGCCACTCATGCCTGTGCTGGCTCGCATGGAACAAAACGGCGTGATGATCGACACGGAATCACTCAAACAAACGTCTCTCGATTTCAGTCAAAAGATGGACGAAATCGAAAAAGAAATCCATGAGGTGGCAGGGGAGAAATTTAACATCTCTTCCCCTCGTCAGGTGGGCGACATCCTCTTCGGAAAACTCAAGATTATCGAGAAGGCAAAGAAGACCAAAACGGGGCAATATGTCACTTCGGAGGAAGTGCTTCAGAACCTCCGCAGCAGGCATCCAATCGTGGAGAAAATCCTCGATTATCGTGGTTACAAGAAACTGCTTTCCACCTATATTGACAATCTTCCCGAACTTATCAATCCAAAAACGGGACACATCCACACCTCTTATAATCAGGCAGTTACCGCTACAGGTCGCCTTTCCTCATCGAATCCGAATTTGCAGAACATTCCTATTCGCGACGAGAACGGAAGGGAAGTACGCAAGGCATTTATCCCTGAACCAGGAAGTGAGTTTTTCTCTGCCGATTACTCGCAAATCGAACTCCGCATCATGGCGCATCTGAGTGGTGATGCCAACATGATTGAAGCCTTCGTTGAGGGTCACGACATCCATCGTGCCACTGCTGCAAAAGTCTATAAACTCCCCATCGAAGAAGTCACTTCCGACCAGCGTCGAAAGGCAAAAACAGCCAATTTTGGTATCATCTACGGAATCACTACCTTTGGACTTGCAGAACGTATGCAGGTGAGCCGAGCAGAGGCAAAAGAACTCATAGACGAGTACTTTGCCACCTATCCAAAGGTGAAGGAATACATGGAGAAATCCATCGAAATGGCACGTCAGAAAGGCTACACCGAAACGCTCTTTGGACGTCGCTGCTATCTCCCCGACATCAATTCCCACAACGCTACGGTACGTGGTTTTGCTGAGCGCAATGCCATCAATGCACCGATTCAGGGAACTGCTGCCGACATCATCAAGATTGCCATGGTGCGCATCGACAAGAGAATGCAAGCCGAAGGATTCCGTTCCAAGATGATTCTGCAAGTGCACGACGAACTGAATTTCAGTGTGTTACCAGAAGAAAAGGAGGCACTCCAACGTCTTGTTATCGAGGAAATGCAAAGCGCCTACACCATGTCCGTACCTCTCATTGCCGACTGCGGATGGGGAAAGAATTGGTTGGAGGCACATTGATAAGCTTCTAAACATACGACACCCACTCATCACCCTACAGACCCACCCCAGCCCTCCCTGTGAGGGAGGGGGTGATTACCTTAAACAAATAACTGGTTAATCGTATTCAATGCCTCAAAAACACATCAACTTCAGATGAAAACACGTTTCTTTCATCCATTCCTGATGCTTTTCATTTGGGCGTTTTGGATGGTGGTTCCCCCACTCCATTCACAAGAAAAGAATTCGCCCGATTGGTCGGACTTTATGGAGAGTTTGACAGAAATGATGAGTGAAACAGGAGATGCTGAAACATTGGATGAAGAGTTGGTGGAAAACCTCTATGAACTTCATTGCAATCCATTGAATCTGAATGATTTGGATAAAGAAAAGTTACGTGAATTGCCTTTTCTCAACGATATCCAAATCATGGACTTAATCC